>JAQURW010000176.1 GCA_028715425.1 Candidatus Omnitrophota bacterium | reverse complement strand
CGTTGCCGAACCTCATGCCGAAGCCCACATACCCATAGAGTGTCGTACAGATAAGCCCTCCATAATAGATCTGGCTTCCGATACCCGTGTCCCAAAGCGTCATCAGAACGACAGAAATGCTTGCGCTAAATACAGCAGTAAACGTGACCTCCTGCACCCATGTTTCCCGTTTGATAAATAAAAGCAACAAGAATGCCATGCCGATGATAGGAGCCACGACAACGAACCTCAGGAACAATACTTGAGTCAGCACTTCCGGAACGACAAAAGGGTCCAGCATGCCGACCAATGCATACAAAATGGCGCCCAGAAACGCCGCCAGCCGGGCCTGCGCTATGATCTTCTTAAAATAATACCGCCGAAACGCTTTCTCACGTCTTTCCGTGAACTTAAGAAACGTAAGCCCGGACTCGATATTGGATGCCAATAAGAGAAGCTTGTCGGTAAAGATATCCCACCCCCCTGTCATCTTGAGGATATTTTACCCTAAATCCAAAAAAAGTCGACAAACATTATCTATCTGACTCCCCGAAGAAATGCTTGCCATAACCATGGCGGTATTTTATAATACATTCCGTGACACTATTCACTAAAAAAATTCCGATCGTTCATGTGATACTCTTCCTGGCCGCCTCGATAACAGTCTGCCGGGCGGCGCCAGGAGAGGAAGACCCCTTGAAAGAAGTTTCGCTGGTCACCCTCTGGCTGCCGCAGGCCCAGTTCGCGGGGTATTATGTCGCCCTTGAAAAAGGGTTTTACAAAAAACACGGCCTTGACGTGACCATTATAAACGGCGGCCCTGACAACCCCCCGTTCAAATTGCTTGAAAACGGCAAAGTCGATTTCGCGGTCATGTGGCTTTCGACAGCCATAGAAAAAAGGGCCTCCGGCATAAAACTGGTCAACATCGGCCAGGTCCTGCAACGGTCCGGCCTCATGCTGATCGCCAAACGATCAAGCGGCATCTACAAGCCGAAAGACATGAACCATAAAAAAGTCGGGCTATGGGACGCTGATTTCGAGATACAACCCCGGGCATTTTTCAAGAAGTTCGATCTTAACGTTACCGTCATCCCCCAGTCCTATACCGTGAATCTTTTTCTGCAGGGCGGCGTCGATGTCGTTTCGGCCATGTGGTATAACGAATACCATACTATCCTGAACTCAGGCTATGACCCCGAAGACCTTACGACATTCTTTTTTTACGATTACGGCCTTAATGCGCCCGAAGACGGCATATACACCCTTGAAGACACGGTAACGAACGAGCCCGGCACATGCCGCGCCTTTGCGTCGGCGTCTCTTGAAGGCTGGATATATGCCTTCACCCACATCGACGAAGCCGTCGCGATCGTCCTCAACTACATGACCGCATCTCATGTCCCCGCCACATTGAGGCATCAGAAATGGCAGCTCGAACGTATGAGAGACCTTTCACTGGTGGACGGCTCGTTAAAAGAGTTCGGCCGGCTGACCGAGGCTGATTTTGCGGGCGTCGCACAAGGATTAAAAGAGACCGAGCTTATAAAGGATATACCTCAATTCAGCGCGTTCCATAAGGATTACCGGATACATGATAAAGACTAAAAGCATAACATTCAAACTTGCATTTTCCATCCTGACGAGCACAAGCATCATCTTCCTTCTTATCTTCGGATATAATTACGCGGTCACACGGAAATTGATCGAAAGAAATATCAGGAGTTCTGCCGAGAACCTGGTCCAGAGCACCGTAAACCGCATTGATGCCGTCCTTCGACCGATAGAGAGGGTTCCGCAGAATATCGTCCATATCCTTGAGAGCGCCCCTTATAACAAAGATACCGTCATAAGCCTTTTAGCGTCAGCGGTCAGGAACAATCCCGACATATACGGTTCCACGGCGGCTTTTGAGCCGTATGCGCTCGATAAAGACCTGGCCGAATTCGCCCCCTATTTTTATAAACACGCAGGCGCCGTGAAATACAAATTTCTGAAAGGCAGCTATAATTATCTCTCATGGGACTGGTACCAGATACCGAAAGAACTTGGCCGTGCCGTATGGAGCGACCCTTTTTTCGACGAAGGCGGCGGAAATATCATCATGGCGACCTATTCTGTCCCCCTCCATGCTGTCGTCAACGGCAAGCCGAAGGTCATCGGCATCGTTACCGCGGATATCTCCCTGTCATGGCTTCAGGAGATCGTTTCATCCATACACATAGGCAAAACAGGGTACGGGTTCCTGATAGGAAAGAACGGCAGGATCATAACGCATCCCCTGAAAGAGCTTGTCATGAACGAGACCATATTCGACCTTGCCGAGGCGCGCGGCGATCCGAGGCTTCGCGCCATTGGTAAAGAAATGATCGAGGGCCGTAGCGGTTTTACCCTGTCCAAAAGCATCGTGACCGGCAAAAAATGCTGGCTTGCCTACGCGCCGCTCCCTGCCAGCGGATGGTCCCTCGGCGTGATCTTTCCGCAGGACGAGCTCATGGCCGATATACACAAACTGAACGCTATGGTGTTCTTTCTGGGCATCGCGGGTTTTTTATTCCTCCTCATGGTTATTATCCTTATTTCCCGCTCAATAACATCCCCCATACTCATGCTGCACCAGACCACCAAAGACATCGCAAAAGGCAATCTTGATTTTGAGCTGCCGCCCCGAAGGTCCTCTGATGAGGTCGGCGCGCTGGCAGAGGCCTTTCTCTATATGAGGACCGCCCTGAAAAAATACATACAGGAGCTCACTGAAACCACGGCATCCAAAGAACGGATGGAAAGCGAATTACGCATCGCGCATAATATACAATTAAGTCTTGTGCCGAAGATATTCCCTCCGTATCCGGACAGGCCTGAATTCGACATCTACGCCGTTCTTGACCCGGCCAAGGAAGTGGGCGGAGATTTTTATGATTTTTTCTTCGTGGACGCCACGCATTTCTGCATAGTCATCGGCGATGTCGTCGGTAAGGGAGTACCGGCGGCCCTTCTTATGGCCGTCACAAAAACGCTGGTCAAGACGTATGCCGTCGAATCAAAAAGCCCCGAACTGGTGCTGTCAAAAGTCAACAAAGAACTCTCCGAGGGAAACACCTCATGCATGTTCGTTTCGATATTTATAGGCATTTTTGACATAAAGACGGCTGACCTGGTTTATTCCAACGCCGGCCACAATCCGCCGATTATTATGGGGAAGGATAGAAAACCCGTTTTCTTCGACATTGCCGGCGCAACGGCGGCAGGCATTGACGAAACCATATCATATAAAAATGAAAGGCTCAGCCTTTCAAAGGGAGACATAATCTGTATGTTTACCGACGGCGTAACCGAGGCTTTTAACCGGGAAAAGGAAGCGTTTTCGGAGGAAAGGCTTATGTCTTCGCTGGCCGCTTCAAGCGGTAAACCGTTAAAAAATATTGTCGGCGACGTACTCGGCAACATTCTCTCGTTCACCGGTACAGCGCCTCAATCGGACGACATCACACTTTTGCTTTTCAAGATAAACGCAGTTTAAGTATTAACGGGCTGCTCCATCGGTCCTCGAACCAGAACATCCGTTCCTGCACCATATCAAGTTTGAGATAATACGTGCCGTGCCCCAGTCCGGAAACGTCAACGGACAGGTCAAAATCAATAGTCTCTCCCGGGTGAACATCCGCTTTCATATCCCCGCGCAGTTCTTTGAGAACAGCGCCGCGGGGAGTCCCCAGGATATGGCCCCCTATCCTGAAAAAATGCGCGCGGTCAAGCCCTGTGTTCGACCAGGTTTTGTTGCCGGAGTTCGTAACACGACCCCTCAGGGATATTGCCGCTTCCCCGGTAACGGATAATCCGGCGTCACTGATCCCCGCATCCGTATCAAGGAGCTGAAATGAGCACCGATAACTTTTGGCATCGAATCCGTCGATATTTTTCCTTGTCCGCCAATAGGGGCACAGCTCATGTCTGCATTCAGGCGGGATGTCCCCGTTCACGATGCACGTCCTCATATGCTGCCGTTTTTCGCTGTTCCACAAAGCCCAAAAATCCGCACAGTCCCGCAAGTTCCCCATCGGGATAAAAGCGCCCGAACAGCACGCAAAAGTTTCACCGTCATTACGTATCCCCAAAAAATCGAAGAGCTCATTGCACATGCCCGAAAACATTACGGAGTGTCCTTCTTTACAAATGGCCTCGATCCCGAGCGCCGCGCACCGGCCTTCAACTTCACCGACATACCGTTCAAAGGCGCGTAAAAGTTTTTCATCCAGCCGGATATTCTGCTCGTCAGAAGAAAACCAGTCTTTCGTATAAGAACTGGTAAATTCCGCTGCCCGCACACTCACGCTAGCTGCGCCTGTCCCGTGTACAAGGTCCGGCAGGAGCGGTAGTTCATCGAGATTTTCCTTCATAACGATCATTGAAATGCTTACCCGGGTCTTTCTGCCCTGTTTCGAAAGGGCGGCGGTTATGTGCTTCACGTTAGAGACAACGGCATCGAAAGCGTCTACCCCCATGATCTTCCGGTAAGTCCCGGCGCTGCATGCGTTCAGGCTGATGCCGATGAACGGCAGATCCCCTTTATACGACAGGATGGCATTGATGTTTTCACGCGTCAGAAGTATGCCATTGGTCGTAAAAAGCATTGAGCGCGAGGGCCGTTTTCCCCGCACGAAATCCCAGAAGGTCCCGGAAACAAGGGGCTCGCCGTCACCCGTCAGATATAATTGCGCCTCGGCAAGAACTTCCGGCCAAAAGATTCTGTAACTGCAATTTCAGTTACAACGCTTCATCACTATGAAAATAGGGTGAAGGCTGCAGATCAAAGTGTATTTCATTTTAAATCTGTAAGCAATGATGACATCTTGCACTATCAACTCAAAAGCTATCCTGACATAACGAATTATTATGAAATGAATGGCGTAATTGGTGATAGTTCACAAGATGCTCAAATTGCTAACAAGAAAATAAAGTACATCAATGCTTTGCTTGGAGCTAAGAAGGAA
>JAQURW010000175.1 GCA_028715425.1 Candidatus Omnitrophota bacterium | reverse complement strand
TTAAGCGTGAAGGGACCGTCGATATCAAGGCTTCGTTCAAGAATCTCAGGCAGGAGGATATCGGGGCCGTCAAGGTCGGCGACAAAGAGGTCCTTTCCGACGGAACGGTCCTTACCGAGGTCGTCAGGGTCGGCGTCCCTGAGCCGAACTATTTTCTTGTCAAGAATTTCAGGTCGTGGCCGGATAAAGACCCGTATCTGCATATGATGACCGGTGACGGGCGCTTTACGCTGCCGGTCGTATTGCGCCTGCGCGGCTATGTCATTAACAAGAACTTTGTTTATAGGGCCGGTACGATAGGCGAGGATTCCTATTTTATATTCAATCCGGGTTCTTACCGGGTCTGGGTCGAAACGGACGTTTGAGGTTTTCTATGATCAGAGACCTTGTGGAAGACAGTTTTTTTATCGGTTGTATACGCCGGGCGGCCCGGGAGATGCGGTTGTTCTGGCGGCATCAGATCGCCGAAAGCGCGATCATAGGATTTGTGTTCGCAAAACCTGGCCGTGGCAAAACGCTGTCATGAGAAAAGGCCGGCAATCGTATGCGTAAGGTCAAGGTTTTGCGTATCATAGCGCGGCTCAATATCGGAGGCCCCGCGCAACATGTCGTTTTTCTTTCCGAAGGATTGCCGAAAGAGCGGTACGACAGCGTTCTTGTGTACGGAAGCCTTGATGCCGGGGAAGGCGACATGTCATACCTTCTTGACCGGCAAGAGATACGGAGGAGTTATATCCCCGCGATTGTGCGGCGTATCGACCCTATAAGGGACATCATAGCTCTTTGTAAACTTATCGCGATCATGCGCAGGGAGCGGCCTGATATTGTCCATACGCATACCGCCAAGGCGGGAACGTTGGGGCGGATTGCCGCGTTCCTGACAGGGGTTCCCCTGCGGGTCCATACATTCCACGGCCATGTCCTTCACGGATATTTTAACAGGTTTTTGGAATCCTTTTTTTTGGCATGCGAGCGGGCCCTGGCCGGGATCACGGATAGGATCGTAGTCGTCAGTGACCGGCAGCTGGAAGAACTCACCGGGACATACCGGATCGGTGAGCGGGATAAGTACAGCGTGATCAGCCTCGGGTTCGAACTTGAAAAATTCCTGGATACGTCCCGACAGGCCGGGAGAGTCCGGGCCCGATACGGTATTGCGGCCGATGCGATCGTCGTGGGGATCGTAGGCCGTCTGGTCCCGGTCAAGAATCATGCGCTCTTGGTCGATGCTGCGGCCCGGCTTCAAGGTATGCTGCCCGCGCCGCTTAAAGAGCGTGTTATCTTCCTTGTTATCGGCGACGGGGCTCTGCGGGATACGCTCGCAGCGTCGGTTAAAGAGAAAGGTCTTGAAAAGAGGTTTATTTTTACCGGGTGGGTCGCACCGATAGAAGAGGCATATGCGGATATCGATATCGTTGCGTTGACGTCACGGAATGAAGGGACCCCACTCTCTCTTATCGAGGCGCTTGCCGCCGGCAGGCCCGTTATCGCGACCGATGTCGGCGGCGTAGCCGATACGCTCGGAGGGAACGGCATCCTGGTCAACGACGGTGACGCGCTCGTTTTTGCCCAACGGCTTAGGGAACTGATCATTAACGAATCCCTGCGCGCGGAATTAGGCAGGATCGGCAGGGAACATGCGATACGGAGATTTTCCAAACAGAGGTTGATCGATACTATGGACCGCTTGTACAGTCAACTAATCCAAGAGAAAGGGATAACGCTATGAAAGTGCTGATAACCGGCGGCGCCGGTTTTATAGGATCGCACATCGCCCATGCCCATGTGCTGAAGAACGATGATGTCTATGTGATCGACGATCTTTCGACCGGGAGTGTCCAGAATATCAAGGATCTTCAGAGGGGCAAGCATTTTCATTTTACCATGGATACGATCCTTAACAGGTCCGGTATGAAACCGTTGATAAAAAAGGCGGACCTTATATATCATCTGGCAGCGGCGGTCGGCGTTAAGTATATTATCGACAACCCGCTTGCTTCTTTGAAGACGAACATTACCGGAACGGAGACCGTGCTTGAGCTGGCTAACGAGCTCGGCAAAAAAAAGGTGGTCCTTGCCTCGACATCCGAGGTCTACGGCAAGAATATGAGCCATAAGGTATCGTTCCGGGAGACCGACGACAGCCTTATGGGGCCGACCACGATCACGCGCTGGAGTTATGCCTGCTCCAAGGCCCTGGACGAGTTCTTGGCCCTTGCGTATTACCGCGAGAAAAAACTGCCGGTTGTCATCGTGCGTTTCTTCAATATCTGCGGACCGAGACAGACCGGCCGTTATGGCATGGTCATCCCGCGGTTTGTCAAACAGGCGCTTCGCGGCCAGCCGATGACGATATTCGGGGACGGCACGCAGACCAGGAGTTTTACCCATGTCAACGACGCCACCAGCGCTATCATGAAACTTGCCCGGACCGACAAGGCGCTCGGCGAGATATTCAACCTGGGGAATCCGCACGCGATCTCTATCCTGGAGCTGGCCCGCCGGATAAAAAAGATGACCCGAAGCTCTTCGCGTATCGTGTTCGTGCCGTATGAGAAAGCCTATGAGCGCGGGTTTGAGGACATGAAGCACCGCCGGCCGAACATCGATAAACTGGAGCGGTTTATCAATTTCAAGCCGGGACATTCCGTCGATGATATCCTTCGCGACGTTATAACTTATTTCGAGGAATAGCCGTATGCATACCAGGCTCGGCATCATAGGCTCATTTATCGTTGCCCTTATCGTTGCGTTGGGATTCACGCCGTTTTTCAGGATGCTGGCGGTCAGGTTCGATTTTATGGACCATCCCGAAAAGAAGAAGGCGCACGCCCATCCGACGCCACTTCTGGGAGGCGCGGCGATCTACCTGGCGGTCATGATAAGCTTGACCTTTTCGGGACAACTGCCGGAATACTTTATGGGGATATACATCGGGGCGACGATGCTGCTTCTCCTGGGGCTTGTCGATGACAAGATGGGTATGATGCCGGAGATGAAATTGTGTGTCCAGACCCTCGCGGCGCTTGCCGCGTTCAAGTTCGGGCTGCATGTTACCACGATCGAGGATTATTATCTCTCGATGTTTTTTACCGTCTTCTGGATCGTCGGTATCACGAACGCCTTTAATCTCCTGGATAACCTGAACGGGCTCTCAAGCGGTATCGCCGCCATAGCGTCGCTCGTCTTCTGTATAATAACCGCCCTGGACCACGATTTTTCGACGGCGATCCTTGCATCAAGCATCATCGGCGCGTGTATCGGGTTCCTGCGTTATAATTTTCCGCGGGCACATGTCTTTATGGGCGACGCCGGGAGCCTCGTGCTCGGATTTCTGCTGGCATGTGTGGCGATCAGCGGAAGCTGGGCTACGGACCAGATCCATCTTTCCTTATCGATACCCATCGTTATCCTCGGGTATCCGATCTTTGACACGTCGCTCGTGACGGTCATACGCCTTCTTGAGAAGAGATCGATATTCCAGGGCGGGAAGGATCATTCTTCTCATATCCTTGCCATGGCCGGGTTCAGGAAGAAAAATGCCGTGCTTCTTATCTTTTCTATTTGCGCCGCCCTGGGGATCGGCGCACTTGTTATTAAATATGCTCCCCTTGCCATCGGCACGGCGGCACTGACGGTCACGGCGGTGGCAATGTTCTCGTTCGGGTGCCGGCTGGTCTATGTGCGAAAAAAAATGGTTGTCATGCGTAATGGTAAAAACGAAAGTCATACTTAATACCGGCATCGAGATCGCGGTCCTCCTGGCGCTCTTTGTCCTTCCCTTCTCGAAAAGCATTGTCGAGATATGCATAATCGCCGGCATGGTCCTTTTCGCCGTAAAAAAACTTTTTTATGACAAAGGCCTTACACTTATGCTCGATCGCCGCGTCGGTATTTTTCTGGGGCTTTTTGTCCTGGCGAATATCCTGTCGCTCGTCAATACGGCGTATCCCCTGATGAGTCTGAAGGCCCTTGTCTCCAAGGTCCTCAAATGGTGCGTCCTGTTCCTTATTATTGCGGATACGATGACGTCGCCCCGGCATGCGCGGCGGATGCTGATGGTCATGATCGCCTCAAGCGTACTGATCCTCTTCGACGCGTATTACCAGTATCTCTTCTCCGTCGATATACTTCATTATCCCGAGTACTACCGGATATTCAAAGGCGAGTCGCGGTGGATCACCGGCGTCTGTTATCCGACGGCGTCCTTTCCGTACCCGGCGGATTTTGCCGTATGGCTTAACGTCATTTTCTTTACTTTTGTGGGGGTCAGCGTGCTGGATCTCGCAAGGGAGCGGTATCTGAAAAGCCGGCTCGCGCTTTGTGCGGGGATTGCCGGCATTTTTCTTTTTTTGACGAATAACCGGGGCGCCTTTATCGCGGCGTTCCTGACGATGGGCATTTTTGTCGCGGTCAGGCTGAGACGTTTTGCCGCTATCATTGTCATCGCTCTTCTTGCGCTCGGTTTCCTGACATGGCGTGTCCCTGCCGTAAAGACCATGCTTACCTCCGGGGTGCTTGATGTCAGGTTGAGCTTTGCGGACCGTACCGGTATGTGGAAGACCGGCTGGAGGATATTTACCGAACATCCTGTCATCGGGAACGGGGTAAATACGTTTTTTGAGAAATTTAAAAATGCCCGGGATGACCGGGACCGGGGGAAATTCGGCAGTTATGCGCATAATTGTTATTTACAGATGGCAGCCGATATCGGGCTTCCGGGTGTGCTGTCGTTCATTGCCTTTGTAAGTGCGGTAATAGTTACCAACCTCCGGCGCGCGCGTAGCGCGACCGGCACGATGCCTCATGCCCTTGTCGTCGGGCTTGCCATGGGGATCGTAACGTTTATGGTCCATGCATGTGTCGATACTAATTTTTATTCGCTCAATCTGGCGGCCCTTTTCTGGATCTGTCTGGGGTATCTTGAGGCGACGGGGCGATCGTGCCGAACAATAACGCGAACATGAACGATAAAAAATTCAAAAGCATCCTC
>JAQURW010000174.1 GCA_028715425.1 Candidatus Omnitrophota bacterium | reverse complement strand
GGTTAAGGAGCTGGATGTCTTATGAAGATACTGGCGTTGGATATGGGCACCAAGAGGATGGGCGTCGCCGTGAGAGACCCCCTCGGCATAACGGCACAGGGCTTGCCCAATATCGATAGGGCGGACATGGCGAAGGATATGGAACTGATCAAAAATATTATCGAAACGAATCAGATAGGCGAAATAGTAGTCGGGTTGCCGCTCAATATGGACGGATCAGAGGGGCCTAAGGCAAAAGAAGCGATAGCGTTCGGTGATGCCCTGAAAGGCGCATTCAATCTCCCGGTAACGTTGTGGGACGAACGGTTAACGACCCGGCAGGTTGAACGGGTCATGATCGAGGCGAATACCTCGAGGATGAAACGTAAGATCAAGATCGACAAACTGGCCGCCCAGATCATTCTGCAGGGGTACCTTGATTCCCGACGGCGGCCTGAGGGGGATGAGCATGTTTGATACGACGACGCTGCCGAACGGCCTGGAGATCATAACGTCAGAAATGCCTTATATGGAATCCGTATCTATCGGCGTATGGATCGGTATGGGAGGCCGGTACGAGGACCGGGACAATAACGGGGTCAGCCATTTTCTCGAACATATGCTTTTTAAAGGGACCGCAACCCGCGATGCCAAAAAGCTTAAACAGGAGATAGAAGGGGTCGGCGGGCATTTTAACGGTTTTACCGGCGAAGAGCTTACCTGCTATCTTGTCCGTGTGCCGTCGGCATATGTGTCGCTGGGACTGGATATATTGAGCGATATGGTGCTAAACGCGACCCTGGACGATACGGAGATCGAGAAAGAACGGGGCGTTATATTCGAAGAGATCAAGATGTACAAAGACCAGCCTTCGAGTTATGTCCATGAGATCCTTGCCAGCGCGATGTGGCCCGATCATCCGCTCGGGATGCCTCTTGCCGGTATCGAAGAATCGGTGCGCAGTCTGGACCGCCGATCCATTATGGCGATCAAGGAAAAGTATTATCAGCCGGCGAACATCGTGGTGGTCGCTACCGGCAGGCTTTCGACAAGCCAATTTGTGCCCCTGGTCAAAAAATTCTTTATTCAGGCCTCGAAACGGCCGCTGGTACCCTATAAGAAATTTATCCGCAGCCAGACCGGGAAGGGGTTCAGTACGCTCTATAAAGAAACAGAACAGACCAACATCGCGATGGGGTTTCATTGTTACGGCAGGCGTGACGCCGAACGTTACGCGCTGAACCTTTTGAATATCATTATCGGCGGAAATATGTCATCCCGGCTTTTCGAAGAGCTCCGTGAAAAAAGAGGCCTTTGCTACGATATTTCTTCGTCGGTAAAAAAATTCGAGGAGACCGGCGCCTTTTTGATCCATGCGGGTGTCGACCACAGCCAGGTCAAGGCAACGCTTCAGGCGATAATCGAAGAGCTTTCCCTGATCAAAAAAGAGCCGGTCGGGGATAATGAGCTCCGCAGGGCTAAAGAATATTATAAAGGCCAGCTGGTCCTGATGCTTGAGGAGACGAGCTCGCGTATGCTGTGGGCGGGCGACAAAGTCGTGACCGAGCGTGCTCTACCCGATGTCGACGCGATCATACGGGCATTGGAAAAAGTTTCATCCCGTGAGCTCCAGAGGATTGCCGTCGATGTATTCAGGCCGGAAATAATGAACGTTGCGTCCATCGGCCCTGAATCGGTGCTCAGCAGAATACCGTTCGATGAACTTACCGGAGGACTATGAGAGGATCGTTCACGATAGCCGAAGTTGCCGGTATACAGATTAAGATCCATATCACCTTCTTGCTCCTGATACTGATCTTTGGCAAGTGGTTCTTCTTTGTCCTGGCGATATTCTTTTTTGTGACGCTGCATGAATTAGCGCATAGCCTCGTCGCGAAGAGTTTCGGGATCCAGGTCAGGGAGATAACGCTCCTGCCGATAGGCGGAGTGGCATCCATGACCAAACTCCCGGATAAGCCTTATCAGGAGTTTTTGATATCGCTGGCAGGGCCTTTGACCAACATAGCGATCGTTGTCATATTTTACTTTCCGCTCAAACATCTCGTCGGGCCTGATGTCTTTTTTGCGGGATTCAGATCGCTTTTCGGAGGGATCATACTGACCAATAATCCGGGTCTTATCCTCACGGAAATATACTGGATCAACCTGATGCTTGCGGGTTTCAACCTCCTGCCGGCGTTTCCCATGGACGGCGGCCGTATCCTCCGTTCGCTTATGGCCCAGAAACTGGGCTTTCAGCGGGCGACCAAGGTCGCGGTTAATTTCGGCCATGCCTTTGCGATACTGTTCGGTTATCTCGGGCTGGTTCAGGGCAGGCTCATGCTCCTTATTATCGCGGTCTTTATTTATATGGCAGCGGCAAGCGAAGAGATGCAGGTCGATGTCAGGTCGATCTTACGGAAGTTCAGGGCGCGGGACCTTTTACCCCAGCAGTTTGTGACCGTGAGCGAGCAGGCAACCCTTTCGAACGTCCTGGAACTTATGTTCCACAGCCGGCAGGAAGATTTTCCCGTGGTCGACAGTCAAAACCGGATGGCGGGATTTGTGACGCGGTATGACGTGATGAACGGTATACATCAGCACGGTGTTCATCACCCTGTTTCGGCGGTTATGCGGCGTGATGTGAAGTCACTGACCGGGGACGAGACCCTGGACCAGGTTCAGGAAATGATGCAGTCAAACGAGATAAAAGCATTGCCGGTAGTCCGCGACGCGACCGTGATAGGGATCATTTCAACAGACGATATCGCGCGGGTCTACAGTATGGCGGCAGGCAGGAGTTAAGAGGAGCATCCTATGCGTAAAAAAATATTGATCGCACCGAGCGTTTTAAGCGCAGATTTTTCGCGCCTGGGCCAGGAGATTGCAGATGTCGCTCAGGCCGGCGCTGACTGGATACACTTTGATATCATGGACGGTGTTTTTGTGCCGAATATAACCATGGGGCCTGCTATCGTTGCAAGTGTGCGCGACCGGACCGGGATACTGTTCGATGTCCATCTTATGATCGAAAATCCTCGTAATTTTGTTGCGCAATTTTCAAACGCAGGCGCTGACCTGATCACCTTTCATGTAGAGGCGTGTAAGGACCCGTCCGGGACGATACAGGCTATACGGGCGGAGGGGAAAAAGGCCGGCATATCGGTCAGGCCGAAAACGCCGCTGGAAGCCATCCGGCCGTATCTGGACAGTGTGGACATGGTGCTCATCATGACGGTCGAACCCGGTTTCGGCGGCCAGACCTTTATGTATGATGTCCTTTCGAAGCTTGAGGGCATACGGAAGATATTCAACAAGGATATACAGGTCGACGGCGGCGTTAATTTTAAGACCGCACCGGACGTTATAAAGGCAGGCGCCGATATCCTGGTTGCCGGCACTGCCGTTTTCGGGAGCGATGATTATAACCAGTCAATGAGGAGGTTGCGCGGTGAATAAGAATGAGATTACCTTTGGGACCGACGGGTGGAGGGCCATTATAAGCGATGATTTTACCTTCGACAACGTTAAGGTGGTCGGCCAGGCTATCGCCGATTATGTCAAACGCGAACGTCCGAAACTTTCAAAGAAGGCGAGCGAATTATACGGGAGAAAATACGGGATCGTCATCGGATATGACACGCGTTTTTTATCGGAAAAATACGCCGAACTTATTGCCTGTGTCCTGTGCGGGAACGGTATACCGGTCCTCCTCACGGACAGGCCCAGCCCGACGCCTTCGGTCAGTTTCAATATCAGGCACCACCGCTATATCGGCGGTGTCATGATAACCGCCAGCCATAACCCGGCGCAGTACAACGGCGTAAAATACAAAGGCTATTTCGGCGGATCGGTCGGCACGTCGGTTACCGATTATATGGTCTCGCGGCTTTTTAAATCCAGGGTACAATACATGGAACGGGAAAACGCCGTAAAAAAGAAACTTCTTGTTTACGAGGATATCGCGAAGGTGCACATCGGGCATATCGTGAAATATGCGGACATGGCGCTCCTTAAAACAAGCGGATTAAAAGTCCTGGTCGACAGCATGAACGGCACCGGCGCTCGTTATTTACAATCGATCCTCGGCCAGACCAATAACCAGGTGACGACGATCAATGCGAACCGCGACCCTTATTTCGGCGGCCGATCTCCTGAGCCGAATGAGGTACACCTTAAGCCGACCGGCGATATCGTCAGGAAAGGGACGTATGATGTCTGCCTGGCTACGGACGGCGACGCGGACCGCCTGGGTGTCATCGCGGGCGACGGCTCTGTCGTTACCGGGCATAAAGTGATGACCCTTCTTCTTCTCTACCTCCTGGAGAACCGGCGTATGCGCGGCGGTGTTGTCCAGACCATATGCGGTACGTCCTTGATCGATAAAATAGCAGAAGAATTTGGGCTGAAGACGTACGAAACGCCGGTCGGGTTCAAGTATATCGGCGATATTTATATCAAGGAGGACATTCTTATCGGAGGCGAAGAGACCGGTGGGGTTGCCTTTAAGGGGTGGCTCCCTGAACGGGACGGCATCCTGTCGGGCCTTTTGATCCTCGAATTGATCGCAAGCCGCAAAAAGCCGCTGTCGGAGATACTTGCGGAAATTGACAGGAAATATGGCGTCTTCCTTTATAAGCGGTTCGATCTTAAACTTTCGCCCGATAAAAAGAAAAAGCTTTTTGCCGTATTATCCAAAAAGCCGTTCCGGAAAGTATTAGGCAAAAAAGTGGTCAACGTCAAATCGTATGACGGCTTCAAGTTCATACTCGACAACGGCAGTTGGATCATGCTGCGGCCGTCGGGGACTGAACCGAAGCTCAGGATCTATTCGGAAGGCCACAGCGAGGAAGAGGCAAACCGCCTGATAAAATTCGGCAAACAATTTGCGGAGAATGTGTAACATCGATGACACGGCTTATTCTGGTACGGTGCGGTATAACGGATTGGAACAAGGTCAAACGGATCCAGGGGGCGATCGATATCCCTCTCAATGACGAAGGGAAGGTCCGCGCCGTAAAACTGGGCGAGGAACTGTCGCATCT
>JAQURW010000173.1 GCA_028715425.1 Candidatus Omnitrophota bacterium | reverse complement strand
CCAATGCGGTTATTATCGGTTTTACGGTCAAGATAGATCCGGAAACGGAAGAGCTTGCCAAAAAAGAATCGATCGAGGTGATGAAATACGATATTATTTACGAGGCCATCAATGATGTTAAGGCTGCGATGGAAGGCCTTCTGGAGCCTATTTTGAAAGAGGTATTTCAAGGGCGTGCCCGTGTACAGCAGGCATTCAGGGTCTCCAAGGTCGGCACGATCGCCGGCAGTATCGTGGTGAAGGGTACGATCGCCCGCAGCCATCAGGTCAAGCTTGTCCGGGCAGGCGCCGAGGTGTATAAGGGCAAGATCCATTCGCTTAAACGTTTCAAAGACGATGTGCGTGACGTCGGCGAAGGCATAGAATGCGGCATCGGCCTCGAGAATTTCAACGATGTCAAGGCCGGCGATATCATCGAGAGTTTCACGGTAGAGAAAATAGCGCGAAGGCTTGAGCAGAGAAAGTAGAATGCGTAAGAGAATACTAAGCGGCATGCGGCCGACAGGGCCGCTACATCTGGGCCATCTTGTCGGAGCGCTCGGAAACTGGGTAAAACTGCAGGACAGCTATGACTGTTTTTACATGGTTGCCGATTGGCATGCCCTTATGAGCGAGTATGAAGACCCGAAGGCGATCAGGGCGAATATCCTTGAATGCCTCGCTGACTGGATCGCCTGCGGCCTCGACCCCGAGAAAAGCACCCTTTTTGTCCAGTCCGATGTCCCGACCCATCTCGAGCTTTATATGACGCTTTCGTGCCTTTCGCCGCTGTCGTGGCTTGAGCGCTGTCCGACCTATAAGGAGCAGCTGCGCGAAGTTACGACGCGTGATCTGACGACCTATGCGTTTTTGGGATATCCGGTGCTGCAGGCCGCCGATATTATGGTCTATAAATCGAATGCGGTTCCGGTCGGGATCGACCAGGCCGCCCATCTTGAATTGACCCGGGAGATAACGCGGCGATTCAACGCTTTTTACGGCAATGTGTTTCCCGAGCCCGAGACGCTTCTCACGGAATCGCCGAAACTTTTAGGGCTGGATAACCGGAAGATGTCAAAATCGTACGGCAACTTCATAGCCCTTTCGGATGAGCCGCGTGTCATCGAGGAAAAGACCAAGACGATGTTCACCGATCCTGAACGGATATATAAGACCGACAAGGGACATCCGGAAAAGTGCAATGTGCATGCGTATTACAGGGTATTTGCCCCGGCAAGGGCGGATGAACTTACGGCCCAGTGCAAGAGCGCCGCGCACGGATGTACAGAATGTAAAAAGATGCTTGCGGGCATATTGATCGATGTCCTGAAGCCTATACAGGAGCGCCGGGCTAAACTGATCGGCGACAAAAAAGTGATGTTCGATATCCTGGAGAACGGCGCGGAAAAGGCTCTCGCAGTGACCGAAAAGACTATGGATGAGGTGCGGCAGAAGATAGGGTTTTTATAACACATGACGTATAAGGTTTCACTACCGATATTCGAAGGGCCGCTCGATCTCCTCCTGTACCTGATCAAGAAAGAGGAGCTCGATATCTATGATATCCCGATATCCAAGATCACGAGCCAGTACCTCGAATATATCGAACTGATGAAGCTTTTGGATCTGAACATAGCCGGAGAGTTCCTGGTTATGGCGGCGACCCTCATGCATATCAAGAGCAAAATGCTCCTGCCGCCGGAAGAAAATCCCGAAGAGGATACGGTCGAAGAAGACCCCCGCGCTGAACTGGTGCGCCGGTTGATCGAGTATAAGAAATTCAAAGAAGCTGCCGGCGCGCTTTCTGAACTCGAAAAAAGGCAGAAGGACGTTTTCCCGCGGCGGCTGGACGTCGAAACGCTTGAAGCCATGGGCGGCGATGACGGTTTTGAGGCCAATATCTTTGACCTTATCACGGCGTTCGTCAAGGTCGTCAAGGATTTTTCGAAGGATGATTTTCATCGCGTCGTTAAGGATGAATTTACGGTCAGCCAGAAGATACATGACCTGTATCATATGCTGGTGGAAACACCGGTCATATGTTTTACGGAATTATTCAGGAAGGCAAAGAACAGGCTTGAGGCGATAACGATATTCCTTGCGCTTTTGGAACTGATTAGGCTTAACGAGGTCAAGGTCCTTCAAAAGAACGATTTCGGCGAGATCGAAATCGTGCGTAATCCTGACGCGGTCAAGCCCGATAATGCGCCGCAAACGGCCGCACAATCGCCTGAAGAGAAAGCGGCCGAGCCTCTTGGGGACGACTCTCAGGCTAACCGGGGCCAGCAGGAAACGCCCGCTATCGCCCGCGAGACTAATGGTGTCGATACGCCGGCGGCCCAGACAGAGGCTGGGAGCGACATAGTACCGGATACCGGCAGCGAGATAACAGATGGGAGATGAAGGGGTTATGAGTGATATAAACATTGAAAAGGCGATAGAGGCCTTGATATTCTCGAGCGATAAACCGTTACCGATCACGAAGATCAAAGAAGCCCTGGGTACGACGGACCTGGAGACCATCAAGGGAACGCTCGCGAATCTGAGGAATTATTATGCCGCCCAGGATAGAAGCTTCGAACTTCAGGAGATAGCCGGGGGGTATCAGTTTGTGACCAAACCCGATTATTGCCTGTGGATCAGTAAACTTTATAAGAAACAACAGGATAAGATACGCGGCGCATCGATGGAGACCCTTGCTATTATCGTTTATAAACAGCCGATCACCAAGGCGGAAATAGAGTCCGTCCGCGGCGTCAATGTGGACGGTGTCCTTAAAACATTGCTTGAAAAAAATCTTATCAAGATAAAAGGGCGGAGGGAAGCTCCCGGAAGGCCGCTTCTCTACGGGACGACCGACGAGTTTTTGATGCGGTTCGGGTTAAAGGACTTGAATTCCCTCCCGCCGCTTAAGGAATTTACGGAACAGGACCTGGATTTTACCCGTGAAGGCGAAGATATTCCCGAGCAACTGAGGCCCCGGCCGGCCGGTCCTTCTGCGACGTCGGAAGACACCGATCAGGCTAGCGGGATGCCCTCTCAAGAACCGAGTGCCGAGGGTTCCGGAAGCGATAATGCGCCAGGCCAGCCGGCATTGTCGCCCGATGCTCCGGCGGCTCTTGACGGGGAGAAAGAAGAGGCGGCATGAAGTTAACTGAACTCCGAGAAAAGATCGACGCTGTTGATCGGACCCTCGTCAGGCTCCTGAACGAGCGCGCAGACGTTACGCTCGCTATCGGCAAGATTAAACAGAAAAAAGGCCTTTCGGTGTATGTCCCGAGCCGGGAAAAAGAGATTTATGAAACGTTAAAAAACTATAATAAGGGCCCGCTTGACCATAAAGCGCTTAAGAATATCTATCGTGAGATCATGTCAAGCAGCCTGAACCTTGAAAAAAAGATCAGCGTGGCGTATCTCGGGCCTGAACTTACGTTCACGAATTTTGCCGCTTTGGAAAAATTCGGCCGCAGCGTTTCTTATGCGCCGTGCAGGAGTATAACCGATGTGTTCGGCGAGGTGGAAAGCCGGCGGAGCGATTATGGCGTCGTGCCTATCGAGAATTCGATCGAAGGGGCCGTCAATCATACGCTTGATATGTTCGTTAATTCCGATCTTAAGATCTGCGCGGAGGCGTATCTGCCGATCTCGCACAACCTGCTGGGAACCAGGGCTGATCTCAGGCAGATAAAATATGTATATTCAAAGCCGGAGGTTTTCGGACAGTGCAGGCTGTGGCTTGAAACTAACCTGCCGCATGTCGAACTTATGGAGACGTCGAGCACTGCGCAGGCCGCGTTGGTCGTATCGAAGAAGAAAGACTCTGCGTGCATAGCGAGTCTCTTGGCCAAAGACCGTTACGGGCTTAAAGCCCTGGCGAAGGGGATAGAAGATTCCCCGCACAATGTGACGCGGTTCCTGGTAATCGCCGCTTCCATGGCACGGCCGACAAAGCGCGATAAGACGTCGGTCATGTTCTCGCTCAAAGACAGGGTCGGCGCATTACACGATATTCTGGTGCCGTTCAAGAATCACCGGATCAATCTGACAAAAATAGAATCAAGGCCGTCGAGGCTTCGCGCGTGGAAATATTATTTCTTTGTCGATCTTGAAGGGCATGTGGAAGACGCTTGTGTCAAATCGACACTTAAGGAATTGGGGCGCCGCGCGGCGTACCTGAAGATACTGGGGTCGTATCCGGCAAACGGATAGCGGAAGGGCGATGAGCGGTTAGCGTTTAAGATTATCGTCCATTACAGACGACAGTAACTAACCGCCAGCCGTTAACCGCTTTATATAAGAGGAAACAATGAGTATCCTTACTAAAAAGCACATAGCCAACATCAAACCCTATATACCGGGCAAGCCTATAGACGAGGTGAAACGTGAGCTCAGGCTCCAGTCGGTGATCAAGCTGGCCTCGAACGAGAATCCGCTTCCGCCGTCGCCGAAGGTCCTTAAGGCTCTTACCAGGAGCCTTTCCACGATCAACCGGTATCCGGACGGAGGGTCCTTTTACCTTAAGAGGCTACTGGCGAAAAAGTTCAGGGTCAAAGAGGAGAATATTATCGTCGGGAACGGTTCGGATGAGATCATTTCTTTTGCGATCAGGGCCTTTGTCGATCGCGATGAAGAGGTGATGGTCTCCCGTCCGACATTCCTTATGTACGAGATCTGCGCGCGCGCAGACGGGGTAAGGCTGGTCACGGTGCCGGCGCGTGATTTCCGGTATGACCTTTCGGCAATGGCCGAGCGGCTGACGCCCAAGACAAAGCTTGTTTTTATCGCGAACCCGGATAATCCCCTGGGGACCTATGTAAACCGTAAAGAACTGGAGTCTTTTTTAAGAAAGGTCGGACCCCGGACCATTGTCTTTATTGACCAGGCTTATTTTGAATTCGCCAGTGTGTTCGGCGATTATCCGGATGCGTTGTCCTATTTGGGTTATAATAACATCATCGTGACACGCACCTTCTCGAAGATCTACGCGCTCGCGGGGTTGCGTGTCGGTTACGGGTTCGGAAGCCCCGGGATTATAAGGGCGATGGATAAAATACGGGACCCTT
>JAQURW010000014.1 GCA_028715425.1 Candidatus Omnitrophota bacterium | reverse complement strand
CGCCACGACCGATAGGACAGGTCAACCGGTCACTTTAAAAAAGCTTATCACGAAGAACGATGCCGGTGAGATCGAGATCGTTCCGCTAAGCGACTCACAGGAGAAGGATCTCTTCGGGGAAAAAGAAGTTTCCGCACAGCGAGATCGGGTATCGATATCGTTCTCACAAAGCAAGATACCTCCGCTGATACAGGAGACTGTCGAAAGGATAAAAACTCACTTTACCGGCAGGCTGGGAGAAGTCGATACGGCCATCATAACCGAAAACTTCATGGCCGTAGCCCGAAGGAACAACGTAACTGATGTTCCCGGTCCGATACCGGAAAATGTCATAAGGCCAATTGCTGATGCACTAAGAGCCGCACAAAGCCCCCAGACACCGCCAACGCCTGTCACCGCGCCCGGACCGGTACAGGCCGAAGGTATATACGAGCACGTAAAGGCAGGCCAGGAGGGTCTTCATGAAAAGGCCGGCGCAAAAGTGGCAGACACTCTTAAGGAAGCATCCACTACCGCTACCGGCGCCGGTGAGGGGCCGCTTACACCCGTCGGTATAACCGGAAATCTGATAAGCGCTTTTATAACGGCTTTACCCGCCTGTATTTTCGGCGCCGTGGCATATTACTGCCGCAACACAGCCCCATCCTCAGTATTTATTTTTTCTGTCGTCGCGACGATACTGGCGCTCAAGGCTTGCCGGCACGCCTATTTAAGCTACGCATTATCACAGGCATTTAAGCGCGCACCTATGAACGAAGAATCGGGTTTTGCAGCCACGACCGACGATATCACTATTTATGTAAACGCTCCGGTCTTTGATAACCTGAATACCTGGTGCAAAAGGGAGGTCCTGGATCATGAGCAAACCCACGTGTTACTTAACAGGGTCCGGTTCCTATCCCCCCGATGGCGTGCCATACTCGGAGAATTTTTCGCCTATGCCGCTCCCTGGCTCGGCAGGTTCGCGCCGCGATTTAAGATCGTCGGTTTAAAAGTCCGCGATCTCACGCCGATATTGGACAAGGCCATATTGGAAAACATGCAGCCTTTTAAGACACGCCACATCGTCTTGCCGGATCTTCATGGGATCACGCCGTCACTGCTAAAAACAATGCTGATGAACGCGCGTTTCATCGATGAGAACAACCGGATAATCGCAAAAAATACTACGCTGGTCGTTCCCGGAGACATTACTGACCGCGGATATCATTCACTGGCGCTCCTCCGCTATATGATCATGCTGAAACTGCGCGCAGACAGATCATTTAATAAACTCGGGTCCAAGGTCGTGTACCTTTTAGGCAACCATGAACTGATGATCTATAGCGGTTTTAAGGGCATTTCTGAGGACCCCGGGAATGCCGACCAGAACCTGGCCGACTGGATCAGAAACCGCGGATTAGACGGCGATATAAACGCCGAAAGACTTTATGCGATCATCCGCACAGCACGGCCTCAAGACATCAGTCAGCTATACGACTTTATCAGAGGAAAAGAGACTTTTATCGATTTTGATTCTCAAATAGCGCCTCTGGCGTACGCAAAGACCGGTGAAAAAATATGCAACAACGCCGAAGAATGGTACCGTATCTGTCAGGAGATGGACGAATGGCGGGCTTTGTATATGATCATCGATAACGCAGTGGAGAATGGCTTCATCCAGCTGGCATACGCCGACCCGACTGCAAAAAAAAGCGGCGTTTTATTTGTTCACGGCGAATTCAGGCCGACCAGTAGCGATTTTGACCTCGATGCCCTGGAATCCGTCACGGTCCTTAACATGATATGGGCCGAATACGTTAAAAAGCTGGCCGGAAACCCGTACGACCGCATGTTTGACGCCTATTTCCATGTTATACGGGAAGTCGTATGGCATCAGTACAACGAACAAACGACCGGCGACGGCCTTAACTTCTTCCAGGTCGTCAGCCATGTTGACAATAATTTTATAGCTGCCAATCCGAAAGCCGTTTGCGCAAACCGCAGCTTCAGCTATGGAGGATACGCTTATCTGGATATCCAGGACAAAAAATTCGCAGCGGTAGAGTCGCTGAATACCCTTTCTGATGGCGAGCGCGCGATCATCTCATATGAGATCCGTTTGAATCGCTTGTTCATCCAGAGCCGTTTAGAACCGGTCGAGGCCTATAAAGTCGAAGGAGCGGTCGGAGAACTTGAAGGCATCATAGAAAACCCCCGGACGGTACTATCCGCCGAAAAGGCTGCGGATCTTTTATCGACCGTTAAAATATTGTGCGCACGGGAAGAGGCACTTATCGCACCTCGACGCACGCTCATAAACGATCACATCGCGGCGATCGAAAAGGCAATCGGAACCCTCCGGACGATTTCGGCGCTGACTGATGCCTTCCGTAAAAACGGTGTCTCAGCCGACACACTGGAATTATTTGTACACGCTGTCTCATCACCTGATTTTATTGCCCTCAGGGAAGATCTGAACGAGGTTGCTAAGGCCCGGCCGGCTATTTATAAAGCATTTAACGATACGGTAAAAGGAGCTGATGCCTCCCGTTTTACCGCAGCGGACTGGACACAACATATCCGGCTTCTCGATAGCGTTATTGACCGGTATCATGCGCTACGGGAAAAGGATCAAAAGCGCTTAACTTCCGGATTGACTATCCCCGTGTCCTTTTTCGAAATAATCCGGCGGTCAGCCATCGGGAAAGTTTGCGTTTTTGTCATACTGAATATCAGTCTTGCCACGATCATAACGGCCTTAGGCTTACCGGGAAATGAATTTGGCCGTATCTTATTGACAAGTATGATCTTCACTATGTTAGGGATGGCTTCCAGTAGCGATAACGGCCCCCTCATGCCGTTAGACCTCGTAGACCGCATTCCTCCCGTGCATCACAATATCTGGAGCTCTGTCTTCAGATGGTTTGTCGGCGAAAAGCGTGTTTACCCGAAAGAGCATGCCCAGACAGTAACAAAACTGGTCAGCGACGTTGCTATGAACGATACCGAGGCATTTACGACGGATATCAACTATGAGGACGAGAATTTACTGGTTGCGACCCGGAAGCGCGGGGGAGACGTCCGGGAGCGGGTTGAAGGCATTATTTTAGGCCCCGATGTGGCCAAGGGCTTTCTCGAATTGCGGTATCAATATGAACAGGTCGTAACCGACCACAAAGGCAGACGGATCAAGGTTGTCGTATTATGCTATGCGCCTGTCAAAGCCATCCAATTAGATAAAGAAGTCATACAAGTGCATGTCGAAAAAGCGCAAACCCAGTTACGTCACGATGTGAATTTCAGGGGGAAGGGAAGCATTCCGAATTGGACGACATCGGGACTTTTTGCCGAACTGACGCTTACCGATGAATACAGGGCCATACCCGAGCCAGAAAATATCGAACAATTGCCCGCCAACCTTGCCGAAACTGAAACGATTTTCGACAGGCTGATCTATGCCTACAGCATTATGATGGCCAACGCGCAGGGGCTTGAAGATGCCAATCTTGCGGCGCCGGGATTTTCAGAATTATCCGGACTGATAAGACATTTTTTCAGGCTGCGCGCCGGCAATACCGTAGAGGGGTTCCGCCAGTTAATAAAACTCCTGAAAGACGAGATCCGCACAACCGAAGAAAGGATCGCCGAGAGCACCAGGGCGATCAGAGAAAAAGAAGAGGCACGTATCCATGCATCCGACCAGAACCTTATAGACAGCCACATATCAGCCATTGTTCACAATAAAAATAACGATGAGATGGCGCTGGATAAACTCTACGAATTCTGGTATTACCTACAGAACCCTCGAGGGAATTATTTCGCTGCGTCGATGAATATCACACCGGCGGGCCCTGCAGATCCTAAAACCCCCCTGGTCCTTTTTGTCAATACCCTGAGCCCGACCCAGCTCGACTATCTCACGCAACATTATAACATAGCGGCTTTAGCGACTACCAACGCGACCATAACATCACACTGGGTTGTCGCGGCAAAAAACCGCGGTATCCCCGTCGTCATACTCGAACGCCATACCGGCGTGCTGAAGGCCTTTTCGAGTGACATCGTGCCCGGCGCCAAACAGATGAATAAACGCATGGTCATCCTGCGTTCCGACAGTTATGGCAATGTGGAAGTGGTCCTCGGGCCCGAATTATCAACTGCAGAGGCATTCCTTGATACCGTACTTAAGGAAACGGCTCTCGAAGACCTCGCAGACGCCGAGCTCACCCATGCGCCCCAGGGAAAAGAGCCTGACGCATCATCCGTCGAAAATGAGGACATGGGCGCCAAACTATCGCTTCTCATTAACGCCGAAACCGCCGACGCCATACAGGCATCCCGTGAAAAGAATCATACCAGGGGAGCAGGACTGGTGCGGACCGAATTTTTCTTCATGAAGAAAGGGGACAACGACCGGGATACCGAGGCTATGTTTTACGACATCCTTTCCGGACTTGAATATATTTTTGCGCACAATCATGCCCTCCCTGATGCCGCGTCTTCACTGGGCAAAAGCTATCAAAAAAGCCGTGCCCTCCTTAAAGAGAAAATGAAAAATGAATTTTTGCGTATGAGCGATGCCGCCGGCCTTAAAAACCCGGTCACGTTACGGACAATCGATTTTCAACCCGACAAACAGACCGTATTGCATAAACTTCTCGAGAAGGACGGTTTTAAACAGCGTTTTATGAAACTGCCGTCATTTCAAGGGATAAAAGATCTCGGCACCGGCGCTGAATTTTATAAAAACTCTCTAGGCAATGAAATACTTATACTTCAACTTGAGGCTATCATCGAAGCAGCAATCGCCGGCGCGACGAACCTCAAGGTTATGTTCCCGATGGTATCGGATGTCGAAACGCTCCAGACGGTCATTACCACATTCGGTGTAACACGAGCCGAAGTCCTTATGCGTTTGGCTGCGGAAAACAAAGATGCGACTGCCGCAATGCACAGCCAATGGAGACAAACGGCGTTCAATATACAGCGCGGTATCATGATCGAGACTGATGAAGCCGTGCGTAACATCAACCAACTCCTCCGCGTCGGGAACATCAACTTTATCTCGATCGGGACTAACGACCTGTCACGTTATGTCATGGCGTATGAGAAATACAAAAGAGAACACGAGGGACGAGAGCCGCCTGCGAACCTTAGGCTCGATCCCCTGGACCGCGATAAGCCTGAAAACGCTATCTATCTTTCTACGATCCAACCGGCTGTGCTTCAGATGATCGTTACGGTCCTCGCTGCGGCCGATACCTACAATCGCTCGCAGCCTCCTCATAAGCGGAAACAAATCTCGATATGCGGCGAAATGGCAAGTTGGTATGAATTTCAGGTCGTCCTGATGCGCAAAATCAAAAAGTTGGGCATCGATACCAATATTCTGCCGATAAGCTTGAGCATGTCAGGAACGCGTGTCCCGCTGGTCAATCTCTTTCTCAAGCACATAAAGGACGAATATTACGCAGGCATCGATACGCTCCTCCAGGAAAGTGAAGACGAGGCAGGCCCTGTACCGATCGATGAAAAAACCGATGCCGTCACGCAGAAAGTATTCGCCGCCTTATTTAATGAAAACAATGAGTACGGCGAAAACGGCAGGATGTTCTACCATAAATTGAAGGATGCATTGGCAGCCAAGACGAAAGCTGAATTGCAGAAGCCGACAGTAAAAGAAAGAACCAGATTTACCCTGAGGCTCCTCTTGTTAAATAACGGTTATCTGCCTCTAGGGCTACCGACAGCCATTACCGGCGATTTCCCGGTGCCGCCTTCACCCAAGGCGGAAAAAGAGCGCGCCTTCGCGATAAAAAGCAATCAGCGTAAGATCAGGGACTATGCGCAAAGGGTTTCGCAGGAAAACTATGCCGGCAAGCCGGTACTCTCAAGGACGTTCGAAATTAAAAGCCCTGCCGGCCTTCACCAAAGGCCTATCGGCCCTGATGTGAGCACTAACGCAGGGACGCTTATAGATCTGGCTGAAAAGTATGACGTTCTCGCAAAAGTGACCAAAGTACGTCTGCCAAATGAATCGGCCTACCGGGACTGCGACATGGTTATCGAGCGGATGAACGCAAACGCGCTCATATCGGTCATACCGGGCGAGGCGCTCGATCCGGGAAGTCTCATGGTGATCGAAGTGCAGGGCGACCATGCCCGGCAATTCCTGGATGCCCTTACCGATCCCGTTGAGGGTATACACGACGTACAAAAAGGCACCGATTATATGTTCTTTAAAATAGCGGAACAACAGTACTCGCCGGCCAGCCTTTCGTGGATCGGAAAATTACTTGGTTTCCGCTATGCCTGGTGGTTCCACGCATGGACGCTTGAAGAGCTTTTTAAGGTCGGCATACCTGAATTGCTCACACATTCCGGGTTACTGCATACCGACGTAGTAACAAGTTTCGGTTGTTTTAGTTTCTCCAGCCTCGGTATAGCAAGCTTCATATTCGGCATTTTCTTTGTGGTCCTTCATGCTTTCAATACATTGCCGCAGGAACTAAAAGAAACGTCGTTCTTAAGCCGCATGGCATATGTCTTTACGGCACCGATTATGGCGGCATCCGCGGGCTGGGTCTGCCAGGCGTTTTTCATTGCTGAACCTTCATATGCCGTCCTGGCAAGCATGCTCGCACATTTCCTGATAAACTGCCTGGTCAAATTGTCCAATGGGCGCATCGGTTTTGCGTCATTTAGCTCGCCGGATACCAGAAAACTGGTCGAAAAATGGGATGTGTTATTCAGTAAATGGGCTTCCTTAACGGATAAGAGCGGTCAAACCGGTCTGAGGACCAAAACGGACATAGAAGGCATACTTGACGGATTGACTACTCAATTGCAAGCCGACTTACAGTCAATAGTAGATTCCGGAGATATTGACGACATTATACCTTTTATACACTACATCGATAAAGGTCACTCCTCCGTATTCGGCGCAACCAACGTTCTTAAGCCGGAATATGGCGTATCGATCAGGATCATGATGGCTGACTTCCTGGGGCGCGCGATCATGCGCACCAAGGATACGGAGTATCGTGATAAACTATACGAGGCCCTTGATGCCCTGAGCCGGGAAGCGATCGATATGGCAGAAAATTTACCTACACGGTATAACCCTGTTGAATATATGTATCTCTGCCGGGCCGATGCGCTGTTACATCGGAAAGAGTACACCGAAGTCATACGCCTGGCCAAAGAGCACTTTTTCGGTATTCGCGCATTATCCAGGGATCCGACCGTACATTTTGACACAGACCAGTGGCGCCAGAAATGGATCAGGAATCTTGCCGAATCTTACTATGCCACCGGCGATTCCGAAAAGGCGCGATTATTGTATGACATGCTGTATCACGAACCGCATACAGCACAATATGAAAAAGCCCCTATCGCGGCACTCTTGGCTGACTTATATAAGCTTAACGCATCGACGATCGATAACCGTACGTTCAGGTATCTGGTGCAGCGTCTCACCACGGCCAGGAAACAATTGTTGCCGTTTGAGATATCCGATTGCACCGCTGACGGTATTCAAGCAAAGAAAAAAGCGGTAGAAGCGCTCGACGACGACAGCCGACGCCTACTGAAAGAGATAGAGAAATATCTTTTCCGCTATTTATCCATCGCGAGCACCAGGCTTACCCCTGAGGAGTGTATCCAGCTCCTCACCCACGCCGAAATCGAAGGAAGCACTCCCGCAGACGTTGCCGATAAGGCCGAAGCAAAACGGGGAGAATACATAGCGCGCATGCACGAAAATCTTGAATCCCTCGTGGCAGAGATCGAGACCTTGGGGCTGGAATGGGAAAACTTCCCCGCTCAAAAACTCGGGCTTTATAGAGCCCAGTGTTTACTTGCCTATACACACGGCTGGACCGAGAAAATCGTCGCGGCATACGAAAAGGCCGAAACATTACTGACATCACTGGAGAACAAACTCGGTACCACAAAAATGGATACGGCAATTATCGACAGCTGCCGCCTATTATTTAATTATATCCTGAATGAACGAGATATAGCCGGGACCGAACGAGGCTATCAAATGCTTCTTCGCGAACTTTCCGCACGCGCAAAAGATGACCGACATCTAAGGATCGTGTATGCCAACCTGTTTATCGACTTCGTCGTAGTGCTTTATGACTACGCCAATACCAAAACCGGTGACGGTCCGGCCGCAGACCAGGCACGCGAATTAGAATACAGGACAAAGGCCATAGACGAGATCATAACGTTCGCTAATGTCATCGGCTCAGATGACCTGGCAGAAACCATACGAGCCGATCTTTCATCTAACCCCATATATACGATCCCCTTTGCGACAAACGCGTATACGGTCGATGACTTCACTCAATTACTCGAACATATCATATTTTCCCCCTCGATGTGGAAAGGCGCTACCGCGCACGGCATGCGCTATATTACCAGGTTATATCTTGGGCTTCGCAAGCGTTCTGAAAATGCCATTGCGTACAACCTGGGGAATGGCCTGGCCGCGACCGCTCCCGCCGACATCAATGAAGAATTTGTGGACAAATTGTGCGCGATAACCGACGCGTTGTACGAATACATGCCGGCGAACGCCTCTCTTATGATGCAACGGACCATATTAAAATTGAACAATCCCCTCGTAACCAAACGTTGTTCAGACTACATCGTGCGGAAGTCGCAGGAAAATCTTCGTAAGGCCAAGGATAATGTATGGGACATACAAGACATCGATTTCTTTATGAACCTTGTCCAGGACTCGCCGGTCGGAACGTATGGCGCCATGCCGGACCGCGATGACACATCGGAAATCAGCAGTATCAAGGAGTTATACTATTCGTGGTACGAATTTGTATCCATGAAATATATCGGTAATATAGACGCGTATTTTAACGCTCATAACAGGTCGCCTGAAGAGCTCTTTAAAATGCTGGACGATGACCGTAAGATATGTGCCTTTCGTGTAACAGACAGCGACCGGAATATAAGTAACATCGAGGCCTTCCGCTGGGCAGCCGTATTACTGCAGACATATATGCGGCTTACCCTGTTCGAATTTAAACACGACGAATTCGTCGATGACCTGCGGGGTTTTTTCGAGACTTTTATGGACCGTTACCAGCCTTCATTAAGAGCTGTTATGGACGCCAATACCCTGCAGTATGTATGTCTGTCCTCGCTGACAAAAATCAAGCAACTGATGCAGGATAGAGGCATACCCTTATCGCAGACCGACGGTTCTAACACATCCGTATCGTGGCTTGTCTATGACATAAATAAGGCGGCGAATGAACTACTGAAAGAGCTTGCCCCCGTTCTTAGAAAGCATAGGCTGCCGTTCCCAAACGATGGGCAAGACGCAATGAGCATGCCTGATATCATCGCTCTTTTGGAAATAATCAGGACCCAGCCCGCGTTTCAGGCCGTTGATCCGGGCATGCAAAAAAGTATTATCGACATGCTGGACGTTTGCCAGGCCATTAACGATGTGCTTGCCCATTCGCCGTTACCCACGTGGACATTCCTCAAAGCAAAATACCGCATTAAGCGCAACATCCTTGACCAGTACGATTTTCTCAATATCATGGGGCAGCTCGCTCAATATGCCGGCATGGATTCCGTCGCAGAGTCCATGTATCGCCGCATCGCCGCTGTATTTGTCCAGGCCCCGGATGGAGACTCCCTCGAGCAAAGACCCGACAGGATTAAAACACTCGTCTATCACGGACTGTCACTTTTGGCGCAGTTCAAAGACAGGGACTATCCCGCCAAATACGCGGAGGCGGTTTTACTTTTTGAACGGTGGGCGGATGCCGTGAACGGATATCTGGACTCCATAGAGGCCAGCGGAGATCCGGTGGCGTCACGGAACATCCTCTCCGCAATATACAATTCGATCTATTTTTACGAAGTCCCTCCGGGATTTTTCAGCCAGATCGCGAACCATAACTCCACGGTCAATGCAGCCGTGCGCCGCTTCGCAAAAACGCTCCTTGCCGATAACGGCTTTGATAAAAGCCCGGAAGAAATAGTCTCGGTGACCATGATCGCATATATAGTAGGCGATGACGCGACTTTTGAGACAGGCGCAAAAATGATCGCAGAACGCGAAGAAACATCACTCAATAATTTTGCCCCGCTCATGATCCTCCAAAATGCCATAAGTTATTTTCTGCAAAACAACAGGCCGGACGAAGCCCGCGCATTTTCCGAACGCTATAAGGCCTTTATCGCTCATTCGCAGGGTCTCATAGATAAACAGCCGGTGCTCGCGTCTTGGATGGAGGGCCAGTTTGCTCTTCTTAACGGAGATCTCGACGAAGCCGCTCAGGCATTTGACAGGGAAAGCGAGGCGGCTCAAGCCACGTTTGACGGAAGAACCTTTTCGGTCATTCTTCATCAGGCACTCATAACCGACGTTATGGGAAAAAGAGAATCAGCACTTAAGATCGTCGCCGCCACACTGGAAGCGGCTTCCATAAAACTGTCTCATCTGGCAGGCTCGGCATTGCATGAACACGAGCTTAATCTGCGCTACGGAAATGCTCTCGACCTCCTCCTCTTACCGCGCCAATACACGGAACGGGCGGTCGATCTGATCTCCGATGTAGTATTCGGTAACGAACCTGTATCATTATCGCCGGAGGCACGGGAAGCCGGCTTATGGCTCTTAAGCACTGTCGTCGACGAACAGGCCTCATTAAAATTGATCGGCCGTGTCCGGTCTATCTTAGAAAAAATGTCTCTTGTGAAAAAAGACCGGGACAAAAAAGCAGCCTTTGCCGAAGCTTACGATAAGGACACCGAGGCGCTCATTACGTTCGGGCTCGAATCGCCTATCGCACTCAAGGCAGTATTCATCTATTACCTGCATTTTCTTCTTAACTATCTCGCGGAGGCAAAGGTCAAAGCAGTAAAAGATGGAGCATGCCAGACCGGAATACCTGATGTCATGGCAGGAGTCGATTATTTCAACAACCAGGGGAACTATGAGGCGGCACTGGACCTTATCGCGCGTTTTATGCGCGAGCGGCGGGAACGGGTACGTATCAAACGGACCGAAGACAGCGATATACGCGAACTCGAACGGATAAAAAACGGGCAGGAAGAACTGATCAGGCTGAGGCAGACGATCCCGGTCCTCTATGCAAACGGGAAATACCTTGAGCTTATCCCCTTATGTGAAATCTATTTAAAGCGCGTGCCGGGCGATGATGTCATAAAAAATATCAGCGCGAACGCGCCTTCCTGCATTCGAGCCGCTAACATGATCCAAGCAGGAGATATTGAGCAGGCAAAAAGCACTCTTCTTGCCGCACCGATCCAGGATGAAACGGTACGGCAGAACACCGAAGGACTTGCCCGCTGTATAAATGCGGCGGAGGTCGCGCTCGCGCTCCTCCAGGGCAAAAAACATTTAACAGCGCGCGAAACTATCGTTAATTCTGTAGGAGGGACCGTGAAGCGGCCGATTTGCGGAATCACGGTCACGATCGAAAATCCGTATTTTTACGATATGGTTAGCACTATCAACGCTATGCAAACGCGGATCGACGGGATCGGTAACGCCGTCAGGGAATCCGAAGACATTAAGGCTGTCTACGATAATATGCAGGAGATGCTCTCATATCCTGACGCCAAGGATCAGGCATTCAGGACACTGCTCATGAAAGGCATCGAGGAATTCAACGCTATAGGAACTTCTAACGAGAGCCAAATAGAAAATCGTTGGGGGACCCGGGAACAGGCATTCATGTTCGTCAGGGATATCGGCAGGCTCGTCCTCGAGTTCAAAGAGCATAATCCGGACAGCCGCTATTACCGGCATGCCCAGGGTCTCATATCCCAAGCCATGGCGAACTACTGGATGCCTGAATTGGAAGATTATGCCTATCTCACCCATATGATGGCTGAGGCCGAACATATACGGGACGTTAATGAAAATAAAATGGGGCTCACTGAATTGATATACGCAAGCTGTTCCGTAAACCCGAACGGCATTACGCTTACGGGCGTCACGCTGCCGTCCCGCGGCGGGAGAAGGGGAGACTACATACGAAATATGAGAAAATTCTGCCGCGTCGGCGACACCTGCATCGTGACAAGCCACCGGGAGCGTATACCGCAATATTTCGTGGTCTCATCGTTTGACAACAACAGTATAACCTTCGAACTTCCGCCGCAGACAGACGATTATAAGACCATTATCCGCGAATTAAAGGCATCCCTCGCCCATGGCGGAAGCATAAAGCGTGTTAAAGACTTTTCATGGCAGCTACAGTCAGACATGATAAACGGGCCTAACGGCACCCTGCGCTCGTTGAAAAGGACAGCGGTCTCGCGTATCGATGTCGGAAACTTCGATAAACTGTCCATAAAACTGGCGTACTTGAGGTCCCAGCCGCAGGATAAATCGCGCAAAGACCAGGCCGCCGTATCGAGCATGCTCGACAGGGCAATGGGGCTCTATTATGACGCACCTTCAGTAAAAACCAGGGATGAGCAGACCGCCCGCCAGACGTACATGCGGAATATGTCAGATGAGCTCGCCATAATAGAAGAAGCGCTGGGATGGACACTTTCGCCCGAACAAAAAAATGGTATCATGACAGCCCTGGATTACGATATACCGTTCGCCGTATTCCACGGTCCGCCGGGAACAGGCAAAACAACGGAAATACTTATTATGCTTCTGGTCCTGGTACAATTAAAGAAAAACCCGGTCGTGGCTTTATTGTCCCAGACAAACCCGGGCGTCGATAACATCATCGAACGTCTCGAAACAATGTTCACCAGGGAATTGAAGGCCGATTTACTTACCACCCGCGGTAGAAGCAAAGACTCACTTGAGGCAAAGACGTTCATTACACGGGTCGGTAATTCTCCGGCCAAGATAAAACCGGCGGTTCAAAAAAAACACTGGGCTGATAAGAAACAATTCTTGCGCGAGGCAGAGTCGCTGGCAACCGGAATACGGTCGCGCATTCAGAGCGCTCTTTATGGCGGCACCATTGTCGGCGGCATAAATGACGTCGACCTCAAAAATTGCAGCAGGCTTCTTCAGGCACTGATGGTGATCGTAGACGAATCCAGCCGTGCAACCATACCTGAAAACATGCTAGGGCTTCTCAACTTCGGGCGCAGCGCGCGCATGGCGCGTCTCGTCGGCGACCCTGACCAGCTCCCTCCGTACGGTATCTCGAAAGCCGACATCCTGTCGGCAATAGGCGATATCTACTTAAACGGCAGGATCCCGCTCTCGACCCGTGACGAAGAATATACCGGATTAGTGACCGGCAAAGGCCAGAAAATCCGGTACGAACCGTTTACCGACAACCCCTTACCGCACCAGAACCGGACGCTGGGCGACATACTGGCCAAGCACAGCATCGACCGTCTCAAGGTCTCTCTCCTTGAAAAGGCTATTACGCTTCACCGGGACGATGATCCGTCGATCTTCAAGGAAACAGCCCTTCATTACCACTTCTTCGACGAGCAGCGCCGCGCAGGAACAGACCTTGTCAAAAGCGTAAACTATCATTATAACGGCAAACTTATCCCTAAAAATAATTATGCAGGCGTCCTTATCGAGGACGACTATAGCGGCATACAAAATAAAGATTACACAGAAAAGGACCTGAAAGAGGACGGCGGCGATACAACAGGGTTTGTGAACCGCGGCGAAGCAAACCGTGTCATAAGCTGGGTTAACTGGCTGATAAACCACGAGCGCGTAAAAGCCGAAGATATCAGGATCATTTCCCCCTATGGCCAGCAGGTCGAACTTATCCAAAGGGGACTCGTGACATTTGCCACCATAGGCGCACGTTTAACCAGCCTTTCAAATAAGGTCCGGGTCGACTCAAGGGAATTCGACAAACTTACCAGTCTCCTTCTCTGTAAACAGCCCGATTCGAGCGATCCGGACTGTTTTGTATCGATAAGGATACGCGATTTCGCGGCGTCCGGCCATAACGGCATAACGCCTGAACGATGGTCGGCCCTGGTACGCCGTTTGAAAGAGGCAAAACAGGATATCGAGGCCTCAAGCCAGATCGCCGAGGAGATGATGAAAATATTGAAACTTGGCAAAACATTTGTCAACGTGGATGAGATCGAAAGCGGCACCTTGAGGGTCATGACCGTTGATTCGGCTATCGGCGATGAACGCCGTGCCGTTATTACGTCATGGGTGCGCTCGAACGACAAAGGGCGGGTAGGATTCCTTGCCGATCCCATAGAAGGCAAAAGGAGGAGATGCGTCGGCGATTCACGCGCTCAAGTCTACCAGATCCATGTGCGGAACTTAAGTACGTTCAGGAATGCCTCTCCTGCGGTACGCGGCGAAGAGGAAAATGCCGCGGAAGTCCGCCGCTGGGCAGACCATGCCAGGCTGTCCTATGAAAAAAGCGCCTATCGCGCAATGCTCATTCGCGCATTCAAACGGAATCCAAATCAACGTCCGACACCGTATGAGAACAGCCTCAACCTTGCACCTCTTTTGCCGCCGGACGTGGAAACTGAGCCTCAGTTATCGTCAAGGCTCGCCTGGGCAGGCATGGGCGTAAGTCTGCTTGCCGGGCTTCCGTGGCTCATCGCCAAAACGGGTCTTTATTATGGCGGCATTGCCGCGCTCCTTATAACAACGGGTTCGTTCCTTATCGGTTATGGCATACACGAGCTTGGCCACGTCATCGCGAAGGACAAGATAAAAGAGATCGAGCACGACCGGAGGGCAGGGCCCCTGGCAAGCGCCGGGCTTTTAGTTGCCGCCCTCGCAGCCGCCCTTATGGTGGCCGCAGTTTCACCGGCTCTTTCGGAACCGATATTTAACATAAAAATATCCGGTATACTTATTATCGCGTCGCTCAATTATGCCTTCCATATATTTGCCGATGACAAGGCTATTACCTATACACGTTTATACAAAATACTTGCGTGGATAGTTACACCATATTCGCCAAAGAAAACGGAAACGACGTCTGAGCCTTTCGCCGATATAAAGGCATCGACTCTGGATCGGCAAACGGATTTTGAAAAACTGCTTGCCGGATATCACACCCTCGCACGGACAACCAGGGCGGCGATCGGCTTAGCGCCTGCTACGACACAGAGCGCTCTTGTCGACATGGCAGGGTACCGGGAGATACACAGTACGATCATACCCGAACGTGGCACTGTCGGCGCCGAAGAGCAGTTGGCGAATTGCCTGGCCCAGATCGACCGGATACGCAGGGAGTATGCGCGCACGTTACAAGTACCTTCTGAAAATATCGTGATCGCGAAACAGGATGTCTTCGTGCACGCCAACGATAATACCGAGTTCCTCGATATCAAGCGCGCATTCGCGACACCGCTTTCTGCGATGGCGCCGACCACCTTTATCGGCGAACCGCCTGACGACCATAACAGCATCACGATGGAATGCATATTCACCATCCCTATGCCGGATGTCACTCTGGAACCGAAGATCAAGAAGGTCATCTATAACGGCAGGCCTTATTTCATGCGTTATAATGTCATGACCGCTAACGGCATCAAACGCATATATGCAGGCTCGCTTACGACCGACAGTTACGCATCCAGCATGAAAGAACAATCCGAAGGCGCCTTCGAACTTATGAAGGCGATCCTTACTGATGAAGGTATGACCTTCGATGATATCGTCAGGCAGTGGAATTATCTCGAGCGCATCACGGATAAGGAAGGCCCCGAACAACGATACCAGATATTTAACAATGTGCGCGGCGTGTACTATTCATCGGCACCGGTGAACGGTTTTCCCGCAGCTACGGGGATCGGCACCGATCACGGCGGGGTTGTCTGTGAATTCTTTGCCGTGAAAACCGGCCGGCCTCGATCTGAGGTCGGTACCGTCCCGATGACAAACCCCCTGCAGATAGACGCTCATGCATACTCAAAACGCTCGCTGGTAGGCACTGCCACCTCGACACCGAAGTTCGAGCGCGCAAAGGCCTTTGTCGCAGATGGCCACGCCCAGATCTTCATATCAGGAACAGCCAGTATCCGCGGCGAAGAGACGGTCGGTATCGGCGACGCCGAAGAACAAACACGCATAACCCTTGAGAATATCGCGGCCCTTATCTCGCGCGAAAACCTCGAATATCACGGGATCGGCGTTGACGCCGATGCCGTAACCCTCAAAAACGTTTCGCAGCTCCGTGTATACGTTAAATATGCCAAGGACCTTTTATCTATCCAAAAGGTCTGCCAAAAGATGTGCCCGGGGATACCGATCCAGTATGTCATAGCCGATGTATGCAGGGAGAATCTTTTAGTAGAGATAGAAGGGATCGCCGGGGCACCGGCACATATGAAGCCCACGGTCGACGCATCGAAAGAAGAGCTGGCGTGCACTGAGTCCTGCATAAAAACGTTCGGCCTGAACGAGGTACAACCGGTACCCGCGCCGGACCTGTTAGGATTCGGCCTTGCGACACTCTCCCCTGAAAAGACGAAAGAACAATATCATAACATCCGTGTAGCGTTCGACATTCCGGCCGAGGCCGATCTGGCGGGCAGCACGGTCTCCGTCGTATCATATATCAAAACCCCTCTTGCGCTTATACTCAGACGCAGAGACTCGCAGGTCATCATACGGACACTGACCGAATACTATCGCGATGACAGCGTAAACCGCGATCTTTTGAATACCCTTCAGGCAGGAATATTCCGGCGATATCCTGACGCAGTCCGCCTGGAAGACAGGGCCGTACGCACGTCGATCGCGGTCCGTACTTTCACCCACGGGCCGGCAACGGAAATCCTCGGGTATCTCACCATCGCCATGGAAGAGGCTGAATTTCCTGATTACCGGGGGCCACACACAAAAGCTTTAACGGAAATCCTGAACGAATTAATATCCCCAACGCGCGAATTGCATCGGGAAGTATGCGCACTCACCAAAGCTGAAAATAAATTACCCGATATTCAAACTATTATCGGCTGGACCGTACGCATGAATTCGATCCGGGGCATGATTGAAGATACCGCAGACGATCTTGACGCGCTCAAGGAAAAATATCCGTCGATGCCGATAGCACAGTTTGCGCGTATCAAAGAACTCATTTCGATGATGGCGCGCAGTCTTGATAACCGTATCCGGTTCGCCAAAGGCGAAGCAGCAAGGGACACAATCGACATAACACGCCTTGTCGAAAGTACCATAAGGGTATTGCCTGATTATAAAGTGATGAAATTCGACGGCCCCGACAAGGATGTACAGATCAGGATTTTAGCGGACGGCATGACCATAGAGGGAGACACGTTATCGCTGATGAACGCACTAGCTAATATTATCCGTAATTGCCGTGAATTTAGCATGCGCCGCCTGACTGATGACGAAGAAGCCGGTCGCTTAAACCCGGAAAAACCGCTCGTAACGGTTGAAGTCAGAAGGAACGGGAACGAGGCGGAAATCAGCGTCAAAGATAACGGGCCCGGGATAGCAGCCGAAGACCTTGAAAATATATGGAAATTTAACTGGACTAAAAATAGCGGATCAACCGCATCAGGTCTTGGTTTGTCGGAAACGGATTTTGTCGTTAAAGACATGAACGGCCGGCGCGAGGTGAGGTCAGAACCGGGCAAAGGAAGCGAGTTCATCCTGCGGCTGCCGGTCATCGAAACGAAAGATGTCCGTGGTCCGTGCGCATCCAAACTCACGATCCGAAAATCACTATTTGAGAGTATGCATCCTGACGACCGGAATGACCTGATACAGGTATTAAGCGCAGACAAGGACATGCTGCTAGAAATGATCGCGGCATCGGATGGCCGCATAACGCTCGGCATGATAAATAACCTTAAGCAATCGCCGTACTACGACACATCATTAGAGGGACGCACGGTCTACATCCAACTGCGCCAGCCTATCATCGTCGACGGAAGGACGCTCTGGAAACTCAGGATAAAGGGAAGCATACCGCGATTAAAACAAGGTTCCGACACAGAGGTCAGGGGATATAAGGGAAAGGGGTTCGTCCACGGAAAGCAATTTTTAGATGCGGACAATAATCTTTGTTCGATCGTTGTTGACGACGGCCGGACTATCATATCCGGAGGTTATCCGGCAGGAACCATGAGCGAAAAAGAGATAGAAACAGAGTTCGACGCCATGATGCGTTTTTCAGGCATTGATGACCGGCTTGATGTCCCGATCGGCAAAGGTATCTATGACGACTTTTCATTTGCCTTTCAATCCGGAAGCAATAAGGTCGGTTACATCATAGCCGGCATGGAAGGACATGACATACGGCTCAACACCGTCCCGCCGCATCAGGACAACGGTCACCTCATTGTTCCGCAATATTATTCGCATCCTGCCGGTTTTGATACCAGTAACCAGTGGGGTTGCCTGCCTTTTGCCGGTGAAGATAATAGTACGGAAAAAGATATCTTTAAGCAACTGGGCGCATTGGTGCGGAGCTATCATGACCGCGGCCTCGAGCACCGTATGCTTTCCCTCGGCAACATCGGCATCAAAGACCCTTATGGGAACCTTGACAAACTGTCAGCTTTTATGACGAACCCGCCTGTAATGTTAAAAGACCTTAGCACGACAACTAAAATACCTTATAATGCACCGGCCTACGTACGCGCATCTCACCGGTTACTCGACTTGTACAGAGTCATTCACGATCTTTTAAGGGACGGAGCCGATGAATACGGAGATCGTCCTTTCAGCTATCTTGTTCGTCATTTTCTCACGGGTTATTTTCCCGAAATAGACGTCAATGGCCCGGAATTCATGTCCCTCTACGAACAATGTATGGATGAAGAGAATGGGCTCTTAGCGGGTAATACATATTTTTATGACGAACAAACGGGTAAAGCACGCCCCACGAAAACAGGGATGCTTATCCCTGTGCATCAGGATCCCCACTTCAGTAATATCATGAAACAACTTATCAAAATAGAAGAAAATGCAAAACCTGCAGAAAACGCGAAGCCTGATTATCCGATCATGGAAACCTTATCAGTCGGCAAGTCCGTCAAACCCCGCGTCCTTTTATGTATTCCGACCGATCTTGAGCTTGCCATCAGGGTCGGCGTAGCTATCGCTGCCGAAAATTATAATAAAAAGCATCCCGGCACCATAGGCGTGGAACTTATGAAAAATGCCGGCGGTCTTACGGCCAATAGGCAGCAAGCCTTGACTATAGCACGCAGTCGAGGCGCGGACACATCAATACTGATGACGCTTGAAAGCGCATTACTGGTTATGAAACCGGGAAATATCAAAAAAC
>JAQURW010000013.1 GCA_028715425.1 Candidatus Omnitrophota bacterium | reverse complement strand
CCGACATGAACGCAACAGGCAGAAAAATGGCAACCAGCGCGATCGTCGCGGCCATGGCCGCGAAGGTTATCTGGCGGGCGCCCCGCCGCGCCGCCTCGACCTTTTCCACACCGTGTTCCCGGTAGCGGACAATATTCTCCAGGACCATGATGGCATCATCGACGACAATACCGATCGCCAGCGACAACCCCAGGACCGTGAACGTATTGAGCGTAAAGCCGAGAAAATAGATGACCATAAAGGTCCCGAGGACCGACGTAGGTATGGCCAATAAAATGTTGATCGTCGCGGTCCATGAGCCCAGAAAGATCCAGCACACCAGCGAGGTGACAAGGGCGGATAAAATAAGCGTGAACATGAGCTCTTTAACGGAATCTTCGCTGAATTTTGTCCGGTTAAACCGGACAGACAATTCAACATCCTTCGGAACGAATTTTTTTATCTCTTCGATCTTTTTGAGGACCCTGTGCCCGACCTCAACCTCATTCGACCCGCGTTGTTTCTTAATCCCCAATCCCACCATGGCCTTGCCGTTCGACCGCGCTATGCGCCGGATATCGGCCAGGCCGTCTTCGATCGACGCGACATCTTTTAGATAAATAGGTTTGAAGATAGGCAACCCTGCCCTCTTTTGTATCAGGATGTTCCCGAAATCTTTTACCGTCGCGGCTTCACCCATGATACGAACATTATACTCGTTCTTTGGGGTCTCTATTCTTCCGGCAGGCATCTCTTCGTGCTGTTCGTTGATCGCGGTTATAACATCCTGTACCGTAAGCTGGTACGCAGTAAGTTTGTCGCTGTCAACCCAAATCCGGAGGTTCCTGTCGACAAAACCGCCTAAAAATATATCGCCGACACCGCTTATCGAAGCGAATTGATCTTTGAGGTGGTCCTGCACATAGGTCATAAGATCCCTGAGCGGCAGGGTATTCGACGAAACAGCAAGCCATATGATCGGGTGGTCTTCAGGATTGACCTTCATAATGACCGGCGGGTCAATATCGTTCGGCAGCGACCGCTGGGCCTGATCGATCTTGGTCTTAATATCCTGGACAGCCGCGTCGATATTTCTCTCGAGCTGGAATTCGACCGAAACCTGGGCAACCCCCTGACGCACCGAAGAAGATATCTCTTTAACGCCTTCGATACTCATCAGAGAATCTTCGACGATATCAACGACGTCGGATTCCATGACTTCCGGGGCCGCGCCCTCCCATGTCAGGACGATAGAAACGACAGGGAAGTCGACATCAGGCAGCTGGCTTACCCCCAGACGCTGATAGCTTATGAAACCGAATATCATGAGCGCCGCCATGATCATCCACGCAAAGACCGGGTTTTTGATCGAAATATCAGATAGTGTCATAGTCTGTCTCCGTTATATCCTCCCCGATAGCAACCTGGAGCTGCCAGTAGAGTTGTTTTGCCCCGTAGAGTGCGGTTATATAGTCCCGTTGCGAGTCCCGCAGCGATTGTATCGCGGCAAGGACATCGAGGTTATTGACAAGATTTTTCGTATAATCTTTTCGCTGCAGATAATAGTTTAGTATCGCCATGGAATATTGCTTCCGCAGGGCATCCCGCACGATTATTGCGGTCCGGTATTTTTCATAAGCGTCCCTGATCTCATAGCGCGCATTCCGCAAGGTATGGCGGTAGGTCAATTCAGCCTGATGCGCCTGGAGCACGGCTCCCTTCGACCGCCCGAGGACTTCGGTACCCTCGAAGATCGGGATACTGACGTTCAGCATGATATCCCAGTCAATGTTTTTATTGAATCCGGTCCTTTGCGTATAATAATTCCCTTCGCCGCTTATGGTCGGCAGGAAATCGCTGTCAACGACGACGATGTTTTTCTTTGCCAATCCCCAGGCGTATTTTGACGCTTTTACGTCCGGCCGCGTCCCCGCCTTGACAAGATAATATTCCTCGGCTTCGATTAACGACGGAATACGGTAGGAATCCAGGAGCGTGTCGACGGGGCCGCCGATCAAAAACTCTAAAAGCTGCCGGGCAATGATCTCATTTCTCTTGGCTACCTGTATATTCGACTCGACATTGTAGTACTGCGCTTTCGCGTTGACGACTTCGCTCGGCCGCGACCTCCCCAATTTTTCCCGTTCCCGCAGCTCCTTAACGCGGTCGACAAGCGCCCCCCTGACCTTCTCAAGCGCCCTGACATCTTCCCTGCTGGCAATAACAAGATAAAAGGCATCCGCGACATCAAGAAACAGGAGGTCTTCTGCCCGTTTCTTATCGCTGATCCGTTGATTTCGCTCATAACCCGCGCCCTGCATGGCGGCAAAGGCCTTGAACCCGCTGAAAAGGGTCTGGGTGACATTAAAACCCCGCGTGGAGCTCTTCGATGTCTGTATCGACGAAAGAGATGAAGCTGTAGTGACTTTTTCTTCCTGGTAATCCGTCGACTGGATCGAGACATGCGGCAGCATGATGGACAAGGCCTCAAGGAAATGCGCCTCGGTCTGTTTAATGAGATCCGTATCGATGGCGATCGCTTCGCTCTGCCGCAAGGCTAACCGGTAACAATCGGCAAGCGTCATCTCCGTAAGCCAGGGGGTCTTATGGTCGGAGGCATAATAGGCAGGATCCGAATTCATCGCAATGGTATTATTGAACCACCGTACCGATGCGTCGCCCTTTTTGCCGTCGGGCGTCTCTGCAAAAACCAGAAGGGCGCCGAGGAACAATCCTATGACCCCTATCAGGGATCCCTTATATAAGGTATGCATGGTCAGATCTGCTCTTGTTTCAGGTGTTCCTGAATATGAAATAATATCTGTAAATACTCTTCGCGCTCTTTTTGCGAGATCATACTGAATATCTTCATGATTATCTTTTTTTTTTGATCGGCCATGACCTTCGCTATCCTTGCTCCCTTATCGGTAAGGCTGATCGTTGTAATCCGCCGGTCCTTTGTGTTATCCTTCCGGACCACATACCGTTCCCGCACGAGTCTATCGACCATTCCGGTCACCGCGGCCGTACTTACGCTCATATAATGCGCGATATCGGTCATATTGGATGCATTGCGCCGCGCCAGGAGATCCAGGACAATGAATTGCGGCATGGTAAGCTTTGCCTTATGGACCTCGGAGGGCCTCGTCCTGAAAAACTCCCTGCCGATAACAGGCATTACCTCACAAACCTTATCGGCAAAGGAACGAAGGGTGAGCCCCGACATTGTTAATGTCCTTTATTGTTAATGTTGTTAACTATTTGAAGTAGCAGTATAGCGTATCGGGATCGGGATGTCAATGAAAATGTGGTTAAGAAGCCAGGAAATAGGAGGACATTCACACGGCCTTTTTTCGGTATATCTGCCAATTATCCTCTATGACCTCACAGGGGGCATAACGAGACCTGATAAAACGATCGACATCGCCAACCCTCCTTGCCGTGTCCATGCCGTCGACGGTGTTTGTCCAATAGTTACTTCTAACAAGGATATATTCCGGCGAAAAATACCGCAAGTCAGATATAAGCTCATATTGCGCGGGCCGCGCGGAACAAATCCAGGCTATGAAATTTCTTCCGCACGATGGCTTTTTTAAAAGATACGGCATCCCCGCTTCCGAGGTGAAAGAAAAAAAATATTTTTCGTTCTTAAAAATCTCTTTCATTCGCGCGACTGCGGCCTGCTGGTACGGATTGAGAAAAGCAGCATCGTCACACCGCACAAAAAGCGACACCCTTGTCTTAAAACCGGCTATCCTTGTAACATCAGTTTGAGGAAAATTCTTGCTTATTATTCCCGTATTTAACCCGAACAATGCTATCATCATGATAACGGCAACATAGGCATTGTCCAGCCCCTTCAGAATGAGCCATGCAAGAAACCCCAAGCCGAGGACGGCAAAGGTGCTTACATAATAGAGATGTCCCGCATCCCACCGGGTAAAAGAGCCGACAAAATAAAGAGCGGACAAGACAACAAAGGATATATGCGTATAGCACAGCGGCCGAGAACGGGGATCCCGGCGGTACTGTTTCAAAAAATAAATAACAAATCCATAAAGCTGAATTCCGATCATCCCCATTACGATCGTATGCTTGCTAAAACCCGGTTTTGGACATATCGTCACTCCAACACAGCCTTCCTGGAGATAAGGGCTGTAGATCTCTAAAAAACGATTGAATTCGTCGGGGCCGAATATTAAAAAAAACATGACCCAGCCGATAACGATACCACCGGCAAAAAAACAGATAATCCTTGCGCGAAGCGCGGGATTCCGGTCCGGAGGAAACGCTAAAAAACATATCGCCAGTATGGCCAGTAAAGCTGAAAAATAAGTGCCACGGTCGATACTATACGCATAGGTAAGGGCTGAAAAAAGACCGGTTATAAAAAATAAAACGGGTTTCCTGAGACCAAACGCTAAAATTAAAAAAGCAAACCCCAGTACCACGAATAGATCCCTGGGGACCAACCGTTGAAGCGCAACCGCACCCCCGTCCGCATTCGTACATAAAAAAAATGCCAGAAGAAGCTGCGTTAGAACAATCTTCTGCCACCATGCTTTTGTTCCCGTAAGCGCGGACGGCAGCAAAACAAGGAATAGCGCCACTATAAACGGGATCAAGAACCACATAAACTGGACCGCAACCCGCGATGCCCCTATCGTGGTATAACCAAAAAATTTCCATCCGAAATAAGTTATGAGCGGGTCCTGGAGCGCTCCGTGTACGAACACGCTCCCCTTCCACAGCCAGCCGGTCTTCAGATAGTTATACGCGGGCGTTAAACGCTCCCCTTCGTGATAGATATCGAGCGCGGATGGGGCCCAATCGCGTGACAAAAAAGCGATGACCGCCGATAAGCAAAAACCCGCGATAACAACAAACGAGACCCCAAGGCAAATTCTCGCAACGGTACGATGTCGAAGAACTCGTTCAAGTCGTGGGTTGCTGAAGGCATGAGCGCTTTCGGTGTCCGGTATTTCGGCAAAAAATAGCCTTCTAACGCCGCGGTTTAAATATAACAGTAAAAGAATACCTGAAGGCAGGCTTATAAACATGAGATAACGGAGAACGTTCGTGTTGGGATTAAATTTCTGCAGGGTCAAAAAACTGATTACGCCGCGCGGATTACTAAAGGGAAGCTGGATTTTATTCCAAAAAAAATATCCGAGAGAAAAACCTGCAACGAGAATGCCGCCGAAAAAAACAAGGTTAAGCCAGGCCTTCTTAAAGGTCACGGTATTCTGCATATCTCGTCCGAATTCAAGGCATGGAATCGAATTTACGTGATATTTTCAGGACGGTTTGTATGGTGCGGAAGGGGGGATTTGAACCCCCAAGAGTGTGAACCCATACGGTCCTGAGCCGTACGCGTCTGCCAGTTCCGCCACTTCCGCACTTTGCTACTGTTTAAGCCTGGGAAAGTGTCCCGAAGTCAATGCGCGAAGATTTCGAAAAATCTGAGCCATGCCTTGACTTCGGGACGACTCTATTTCCATGCTTTGATTTCAGGACACCATAATCATTTATTTAAAAGAACTTTGACCATGTTTAGCTTTCGGGATCATTAAAACTCCCTCACCAACGCAGCCCCGCTCTTCTCGATCCGTCGTCTGAGCCCCGTATCACAAAGGGCCTTAAGCTCTTCTTCGCATCGCCGGTACCACGGACGCGCCTTCCGGATATGCCCGCCGAAAAATCCCGGATGGCAGCCGATCTCGGTAACCCCTTCAGGTAACTTTTCAACTGCCCTGAAAAAATCCTGTTTGGTCAGCCGATGGGCATGAAATTGCCCGACAAAGTTGCCGCTATAGCTGACACCGGCCTCTTGTATAAAAGGCCAAACCTCTTTACAGGCGCCGCGCAGCACCCGATAACGCAGGGCATTTACCGGTTCCCGCAAAACCGCCGTCCACGGCACCGCTTCCCTCGGATAACGTATATATGTTATACCTTCTTCTTTCATCAGTTGCAACACAATTTTTGCGATCGGAATCATCATATGGATATGCTGATGGCTATCGATGCGCGTAACCCTGAAACCGGCCCGCTTTACCTTGATGATCTGCGATTTAAGCTCGCGATAAATATCGCGGGCGTCTATTCTTTTCAGCGTCAACCGCGCCCAGAGCCCCGGAAAACTGTCGGGAAAAAGCCCCTCTCCTGACACCAGATTAGTCGCAGTGCCGAGGCCTACGACAGGTTTAAAACCGCCGGTAAGCGCCAGATGGACCCCTATAGCCGGAAGCGGTATCGCCCGTGCACGGGACACCGCATCGTCAAATGCGCTGCCGACCGCAAGGATACTCGTGCCGCTCAAGGCCCCCCTGGTCATGCATTCTACAATACCCTGGTTTATATCGTCGGATACGCCAAAGTCATCGGCAACAATAAGTAGTTTTTTAGCCATGAGCACGGAAAAATTTAAAGAAAAACATGTCCTTGAACGTCTGCGCCATGATCGCGAACTTGGCGACCTTTGACGTCCCCTGCCGCCGCGGACGGAATATAAGCGGATATTCGGTAATGCGCGCGCCCCGCTCCTTAGCGCGTATCAATATCTCGGCGTCAATAAAAGGGCTCCGGGAAGTAAAGGTTATCCCCTCGAGAATACTCCTGCGGAATATCTTATATCCGGAATTAACGTCCCTGATCTTTATGTCAAAAAACATGCCCAGGAGGAAATTATACCCCCAGGATATGATCTTACGCTTGAGATTTTCTCCTTTTTTCACCTTGCTTACCGCCGTGACAATATCTGCCTGCTCGATCAACGGAAGCGATTTTTTTATGTCCAACAAACTGATCGGAAGGTCGGCGTCGGTGTAAATAATGATCTCCTTGCGCGCGTCCTGTAATCCCAGCGCAAGCGCCCCGCCGAACTTTGAATTCTTTGAAAGCCTTTCGACCGTAATATCCCGACCGCCCTGGCGTGCCGCCTCGGCGACATCGGCGGAGCCGTCCGTGCTCGCGTCGTCTACGATGATTATTTCATAATCATCGGCGATCGCCCGCGCAATAATACGGACTTCTTCTACCGTATCTTCGATCCCTTCCCGTTCGTTATACATCGGCAGGACAAAGGAAACACTATAACGTTGCATGGCCGCCTTTTCAATAAGGCTCTTCGCGAGAGCGCATTTTTACATAATCGCCGTCGTCGGGTATTTTATTGCTAACGATATCTCTTTTACCGTACTGATAAATAACATAGGTCGGCAGCTGATAGGGATTTCTTTTGTCGGTATAGAGCGCTCGATGATTTTTATCTTTTATAATTCCCCAGACCCTCTGATCGTGCTGAAAAAATTTCGTCATTGTATCATGCAGATGGATGTCCGGGACATCGTTCCGGCCCAGATAAAAGGCGACGCCGCGCCGGTAATCCGTTTCGGCGCCGACAAGGTCACCTGGCCTTATATGCTTTTTTATTTCGGCGACAAGATACTTGGCGGATTCATAACGGGTTATCGGTAACGATAAAAAAACGGTGATCGGTATGACGGCAAGGCAAAGGGTGGCGATAATGCTGTGATAGAACAATGCCCTCTTTTTCAGGACAAGCATTACCAGCGACACAACGGCCATTGCCGTAAGCACGACCCCTGTTTTAAGTATCGCCCCTTCCATGACAGTGTATTTTTTCATTGCGACCGCATAAAATACCGCCATGGTAACGGGAAATACCGCACAATACAGGCCGGACGATACTCTCTCGGGCATTTTCATGGGGCCCCCGCCGGCGATCATCCGGTCAAGATACCGTCCCATAAAAACCGCCAAGGCAGGGAAAAGGGGAAAGATATAGGTGGGCAATTTTGTCCTCGACAGCGAGAAAAAAATAAAAAAAACGCCTGCCCATACCAGCAAAAACAGGTGCCATCTGAACATCGGACGGTCGTCACGCGCGATACGCCACAGGCCGTACGGCAGGAAAATGCTCCAGGGCAGGAATCCGCCCAGGAGTATCGGCACATAGTAGTAAACAACGTCCCCTATTTTATGTTCGGGCGACAAAAAACGCGTAATATTCTGGAACCCGAAAAAATGGTCGATAAAGGTCATGCCGTGTATTTTATACATCATGAAATACCATGGGGCGCTGACGGCCAGAAAAAGGATCGACCCGCTTATAAGGGGGAACCTGAGAAGAGCTTTTCCGTCTTTTATCAGCACGACGAATATACTGATGATCGCCGCCGGCAATATAAGGCCGATAGGCCCCTTGGTCAATACCGCGAGCCCTGCCGTTCCCGCAGCAGCCAGATATAATAGTTTATTATGTCCGCTGATATAGCCGGTGAGGTAAAAAAGAAACACATACACGATGAAAACACAGAGGACCATATCCGTGACACACGCCCTGGCGAGTATAATGTACATGATCGAGGTGGTCATGACCAGCGCGGCATAAAAACCTGTCCTGCGGGAAAACAAAAGCCATCCGATATAATAGACGCCGATCGTCCCGAGCACGCCGAAAAGCGCCGACGGAAGCCGCGCGGCAGCTTCATTGACGCCGAAAACCTTGTAGCTGATCATAACAAGCCAATAATAAAAGATGGGTTTTTCGAACTGAGGCTTATCAAAAATACAGGGGGTGATCCAGTCTCCGCGGTCCAGCATTTCTTTCGCGCTTTGGGCATAAAACCGTTCGTCGGGGTCCGTAAGCCCCATCGCCCCGAGACCGCAGAGGAATACAAAGCCGGCAATAACGGAAACAACAATAAGGTCTATGGTTTTATTCTTCATAACATGTCTCCGTTGGTGGGGTTATCAAAGAATACTATATATTACAAAGTTTGTCAATCTTAATAGGGTATTATATGGATTGTTATTGCGCCGCTATAGTGCCGGTGCTATAATAACCCAATACTACGGAGGTCTACGTGGAACAAGTCAACGTCGGCGTGGTCGGCGTCGGGCATCTCGGGTCCTATCACGCAAAACAATATGCCCGATTGAAACACGTCAATTTTGTCGGCGTCTGCGATCTCGATAAAAAGACCGCCCAGCGCATCGGCAAGAAATACAAGGTATGGTATTTTGCCGACTATAAGGAGTTTTTCGGCAAGGTCCAGGCGGTTAGCATCGTCGTCCCGACAAGCCAGCATCACAGGATAGCCAAAGATTTCCTTGAGGCCGGCATCAACGTCCTGGTCGAAAAACCGGTGACCAAGACCGTCGAAGAAGCCGACGAGCTCATCCGGATAGCGGACGAGAAGAAACTGGTGCTTCAGGTCGGGCATATCGAGCGCTTTAACCCCGCGATACACGCTATGGAACCCTATTTAAGTTTGCCCCGTTTTATCGAAGGGCAACGTATGGGACCGTTCACCAAAAAGTCGCGTGTCAAGGACGTCGGCGTTGTTCTCGACCTTATGATCCACGATATCGACCTTATCTTGGGCCTGGTACGCTCCGAGGTCACCCATATCGAAGCCGTCGGCACGTCCAGTGTTTCCGAATTCGAAGATATGGCGAACGTGCGCCTCGGGTTCCGTAACGGCGCTATCTGCGACATAACGGCAAGCCGCATCACCAAGGAAGAAGTCCGCAAGATCCGTGTCTTCCAGGAAAATTCCTATATCGCCCTGGACCTGCTCCACCGGGATGCTTATATCTATCGGAAGATCGACGGTAATATTAAGAAAGAAAAGATCCATATAGAGCAATACGACCCCCTGAAACAGGAATTAAAGTCTTTCATACATTGCGTTATGACAGGCGGACGGCCGGTCGTATCCGGCAGGGAAGGCCGTGATGCCCTCGCTGTCGCCCTGGCAATCCTCGATAATATCAAAACAAATTAATGGCAGGGACGGGTCGCGACCTGTCCCTACATGTTTCATATTAAATATTGATGAATAGAAAAATCCTCATATCAGCCGGAGAACCGTCCGGCGACCTGCATGCGGCATCCCTCATCCAGGCGTTGTGCGGCCTCGACGGCAGGGGCTCGGCGACGCCGTGCCCCTGCTCGTTCTACGGTATCGGGTGTGATAAAATGGAATCTCTGGGCGTCAGGCTCTTGGAGCGGATGGACCGCCATTCTATCATCGGTGTCTGGGAAATACTCGGGCATCTGTCATTCATCAGGGGCCTTTTCAGAAAATTCGAGGATGAGATCAAGGCATCCCCTCCCGACCTAGCGATCCTTATAGATTATCCCGGATTTAACCTTGCGTTAGCGAAGATCCTCAAAAGGCATCATATACCGTGTGTGTATTACATTACGCCGCAATTATGGGCTTGGGGAAAATGGCGCATCGGCACCATAAGGAAATGCGTAACGAAGGCGATCTGTATCCTGCCGTTCGAAGAAAAATTTTATCGTCAGGCGGGTGTCAGTGCTGAATTTGTGGGACATCCCTTGTTGGATCGCCCTCTTCATCTGCCGGCTCAAGCCGATGCGCGTAAAAAAATCGGTACCGCCGTTGTCCGCTTTACGATCGCCCTGCTCCCCGGTTCTCGGCCGTCTGAAGTAAAAAACCTTCTCCCGGTCATGCTTGCCACAGCACGTTAGATACAGGGAAAGCAAAAAAAAATTCAATTTGTAATATCAAAAAGCCCTAACGTTGATAGGGCGGTTTATGAGGCATGTATATCCGGCCAAAGGGATGTAGGGGCGAAGGGCCCTTCGCCCCTACACGAAGGGGACCTTGCCCTCCTCCTGTCCGCGGCCGATTTTGTCATAACGGCTTCGGGAACGGTCACCCTCGATGTAGCACTGGCCGAGAAACCCATGGTGATCACCTACATCACCGCACCGCTAACATACGTGCTCGCCAAAATCTTCGTGACAATACCCGATATAGGCCTCGTCAATATTTTACGCGGAAGGCGCGTTGTCCCGGAGTACGTCCAGGCCGAGGCAACGCCCGCCGGGATCGCCGCAGGCGTTCTTGATCTCATTTCTTCAGACGAGAAAATAACCGCTATGAAACAGGAGCTCCGCCTCGTCAAGCAATCTCTCGGCACGCCCGGCGCGAGTAAACGGGCGGCGGAAATCATCTACCGGTTATTGAAATAACGTATGGGGCGGGTTTATGGCGCCTTCGGCGCCTACCCGCCCCTACAATATCCATTCATGTAATAAAAAATTAATTATACGACAACGATGGTGAGATTATGCAGGTCAGCCTCGCGGACGGCCTTGTCGCGCTCGGCAAAAAACATCTTACCGCTCTCGATCGCAAGAACGCTGCCGTGGGCCTCGATGATCGCTTTTATCGTATCCAGGCCGACCAGCGGCACGTCCCAGCGCATATCCTGCCGCGGCCGCGCGACCTTGATCACGACAAATTCGTCCTTTACAAATTCCCGGGCACGGCGGATGGTCTGATCGGTCCCTTCGATTGCCTCGACCGTAATGACCGCCTTCCCTTTAACGGTGATCGTCTGCCCGATATCCAGACGCGCCAGCTCCTGGGCGATCGGCAAGCCGAAGATAATATCCTGTGATTCACGCTCCGAAGGCAGGCGCTTGGTAAGGACACCTTTTTGAGGCATGAGGTCCTTCAGGTACGCCAATCCGTCGATCACGTCGATACCTATAGCCTTGAACCGTTTTGTCACCTCATCGAGTATCGAATAATCCCTATTATCTTTGGTGGATGACAAAACCTCGTTTAGATCCTTATTGGTCTTCATGCGCTGGAATACCTGCGCCTTATCGATCTTACCGACCAGGACTATCTTCTTGATCCTCTCGGCTACAAGGAGAAAAAGGAATTTCGGGATGCTGAATTTATCTACGTCGATCCAGTGGGTCCGGTCTGATGATTGCTCGATAACGGGTTCTGTGATGCCCTGGATGGCAAAGGTAACGACCTGCGCCCCCATCTTTTTCGCTTCCCGGCTGAAAAGGACCGGAAAATTACCGCCGCCGGCGACAAGGCCGATACGTTCCATAGAACTCACTCCTGTGTTCCCATAATGGCGAACATCATGGTCGCTTCGGTCACGACTTCGCCGTCAACCCTGGCAACGCCCTCGCATTGAACGATACGGCTGCGGTTCGATGTGACGTTGACTTCCAGGATAAGCGTATCGCCCGGGACTACCGGTTTACGGAATCGCGCCTCCTTGATACTGGCAAAAAGGGCCAGCTTTCCGCGTTTTTCTTCATCCTGCAGGGCCAGCACTCCGCAGGTCTGGGCCAGCGCTTCGACGGTAAGGACCCCCGGCATAATGGGGTTTCCCGGGAAATGCCCCTGAAAAAAAGGCTCATTATTCGTCACGTTCTTCACGCCGACGATCCGTTTCCCCGGTTCCATCTCGATGATCTTATCCACCAGGAGGAACGGATAACGGTGCGGCAGTATGGATTTTATCTGATTAACATCGTAGATCGCTTTCATGTCGAACTCCTTGTTTCGGCCCTGATCTTTTCGACCAGCGCCATATTCAGTTCATGCCCGCTCTTGACCGCAATGACCCGCCCCTTAAGGAATGCCCCCGTAAGATACAGGTCGCCGACAAGATCCAGGATCTTATGCCGGACCGGTTCGTCGGGAAACCGTAAGGTGTTGTCGATCGGGCCGCTTTCATCCATAACAAGCGTATTGGCCGTATTCGCGCCCTTGCCGTAACCCATCTTGAGAAGCATCTCAGCTTCCTGGCGAAGGCAAAACGTCCGCGCGCCGATGATCTCGCGCGAGAAATTGTCTCCGGTCAAGACCAGGTCAAGGAACTGCCTGCCGATGGACGGTACCGGCGCCTCCAGCATATATCCGACGCGGAACACACCGGATTCCGACGGGAAAATACCGATAAAGGCATCGTTGTGTTCGCACCAGAGCGGCCTGGTTATGGTAACGACACGCTCTTGCCGGTCAAGTTCCGAGACCCCTGCCGCGGCCAGGCAGTCGTAAAACCCCTTGCCGCTTCCGTCGAGCCCCGGCAATTCCGCGTTATCGATCTCGATCATGATATTGTCGATACGAAGCGCCCAGAGCGCGGCCATCAGGTGTTCGACGGTATGGATCTCCACGCCGTCTTTCGTAACCGTGGTGCGGCGTTTCTGGGTGCCGAATTCGAAATCAGCGATCCGAACGACCTGCTGGGGCGTTACGTCTACGCGTTTAAAAACGATGCCTTCGCCGGGACCTGAAGGCTTAAAAAAAAGCGCGACTTTTTTCCCTGAATGAAGGCCTATCCCTTCCAGCCGGATTTCGCGCGCGATTGTATTCTGCATCAGTGTATATCGATATTTAGTTTTTTTTCGATTGTTTTAAGCCGTTCATAGATCTCAGGCAATTTTCCGGTAAGCACTATAAGTCGTCTCTCCTCCTGGATAGGACGGGCCGGACTGCCGAACATAACCGACTTGGCCGGCACTGACTTAGAGACGCCGGATTGGGCGGCAATTATGGACTCATCGCCTATTTTTATATGGTCAACCAAGCCTGCCTGTCCGGCCAATATAACATGATGCCCCAGTACCGTCGATCCGGATATGCCGCACTGGGCAACGACAATACAATGCGGCCCGATCTCGACATTATGCGCTATCTGGACAAGATTATCGATCTTGGTGCCGGTACCGATCTTCGTATGCGCAAATTTTGCCCGGTCAATAGTCACCGACGCACCTATTTCGACATCATCTTCAATGATCACATCGCCTATCTGGGGTATCTTCAGATGAACGCCGGAAGATGATTCATAACCGAATCCGTCCGCGCCGATCACGGTGCCCGAGTGAATGATCACGCGGCTGCCGATAGTGATATTTTCCCGGATGCTTACATGGGTATAGATGACCGAATCCTCTCCTATTGTGCATCCGTGGCCGATATAGGTAAAGGGGTAAATGACGGTCCTGTTGCCTATAACAGTGCCGGCATCGATCACGGCATAGGCACCGATCCCAACGTCGTTGCCCAGTTGTGCCTTATCGCTGATAACGGCAGTCGGATGAATGCCTTTAGGATGAGGGACCTTCCCTGCCATAACAAAATCAACTATCTTTTTAAATGCCAGGGAAGGATTTTTGACGCGTATGATCGGGATATGCGCGCTCGTTATGTCCCGGGGGACAATGGCACACGCAGCCTTCGCATCCCGTAACAGATCTGCGTATTTGGGGTGAAGGATGAACGCAAGGTCGCCGGGGCCGGCTTCGTTAATGGCCTTAATACTCGACACCTCGACACGGCCGTCCCCGACTAATTCCCCTTCGACCAGGCAGGCAACCTCTTCGACAGTTGTTCTCATATCCCTTATTTCGCCGGCTGGGCGGCAGGCGCAGCAGGGGCCTGTGCCTTGTTCATCTCCGCTAATATCCCGTCGGTAACATCCATACCTGCCGGGGTATACAGCGAAGCACGGATATCCAGGATAGCATCATATCCTTTTCCCTTGCCGAACTGCTCGCAGATATCGGCGATCTCTTTGGTGATCTGGCGAATGCCTTCATCCTGTTTTTTTCCGATAGACTGCATCTTTTCACGCCTGAAATTTTCCAGTTCCTGCATCTTTTTTTCCAGTTCCGGCTGTTTTTCCTTACGGGCGCTTTCACTCAGGAGTTCCATCTCATCCTGCAGTTTTTTGATGTCTTCCGACATCTTCTCGACCGTCGTGCGGGCCTCCTGGCTTTCCTTCTCGAGTTCCTGGTTCAGGTCTTTGGTTTTCTTATATTCAAATAAGATTTTCATCTTATCGGCAAAAGCAATATTGAGCTCCTTTGCCCAACTGTTCGCGATAAGCCCCAGGGTGAACACCCCTATAACCATTACTGCAATTACGATCCTCTTCATCGCTTCTCCTTTCGTTGTGCTGCTTAAAAACCGTGACTCATGCTAAAATACCATTCAATCTGTTTTTTATCGTCATTATTATCGCTCAGCGGGTATCCCGCATCAAGTTTAAGAGGGCCTATAGGCGTCTTGACCCGTATGCCGACACCGGTACCCTGTTTGAACCCGCCCTCCAATTTTCCGTAATCCTCGATGCGTCGATAGACATTGCCGACATCATAAAAAACCGCTCCCTTGATGACCTTTTCGAAAAGCGGAAAGGTCGCTTCAAGGTTGCCGACGATGAGCCCCTCGCCCCCTATAGGCTCGCTTGAGCCCGGATCGCGCGGGCCTACGCGGCGCTCCCTATATCCCCTGATGGTGTCCGCACCGCCAGCAAAATAACGGGCATATATGGGGACATCGTTAGTGTCGCCGTAACTGTTGGCCAGGCCCGTGCGCCCTTTAGCCTCCAACGTAACTTTATCAAAAAAGGTGTAATAATAACTGAGGATATAAAAATTCTTGAAATACGTTTTATCGAACCCCAGGAAACCGCCGGCATTTTCGACGATAACCTCGGCCTTTACCCCCCGTTTCGGCACGTAGACGTTATCGCGTGTATCGAACGTCGCGCTCCACAAAAGCGATGAGACCGTGTTCGTCCCCTGCTCGTTAATAAGGTCCTGAGTCGCGTTATCGATGAGGTCTCCTATCTTTATCTCTTCGATCGTATAGGTCAGATCGGTCCTCAGGTATTCCAAAAGCTCCTTGCCCACCCTGAGATCGCCGCCGATCCTGTCTTCCTGATAAGCATATCCCACCGACGCCGACTGGGCGTGGGTATGTTTAAACAGGTCAAAACCGAATAGGAGCGGATACCCCATTATCCATGGGTCGGTCCAACTTATATCATAGTCATTACGCACCATACCCAGGCTCGCGCGGAGCGACAGGTTCTGTCCCGCGCCGGTAAAATTGTTAAAATTCAAAATATCGAAGTTACGCTGCGTCACCTGGACAAATCCCAGGAACTGGTCTATCGAACTATATCCGCCGCCGAAAGCGAATTCGCCGGTCTTGGTCTCTTTCACATCGATAATAAGGTCCTTGACGTTCTTTTCCGGTGTCGAAACGGTATCAAAATAAACATCCTCGAAAAACCCCAGGTTATACAACCTTTCTTTCGAACGTCTTAATTTATCACCGTCATAACGGTCTCCCGGATATAACCTAAGTTCACGCCGGATAACGACGTCCTTTGTCTTGGTGTTTCCTTTAATATCGATCCTGCCGACATTCACGACCTCACCGGCGTTGATCGTGTAAACGATATCGACCACATCCTGCGAGGGATCGAGTTTACGGTCGACCTCGATCTCAACGTTCATATACCCTTTTCCATAATAATATTCGCGGACGCTTTCCATATCCGCGCGCAAGCCGCTGTGGCTGAAGGGGCTTTTGGTCTTCATCTTCATCTTTTTGCGGACATCCGCTTCGGCAAAGATCAGATTGCCCTGGATCGTAATAGTGCCGGTTATATAGCGTTTCCCCTCGACAACCGTTAAATTGATGACCATCTGGCCGGTTTTGTCATCGTACGCAAAATCAGCCTTAACATCGGCGTCCAGATACCCCAGGTCCTGATAATAGCGTTTTATTTTCTCGATATCCCCTTCGAACGTCACCTCATCAAAATAGCCCTGCCGTAAGAGATACCATGCCGCCGGTTTTGTCGCCATCAAATCGATCAAGGTCTTTGATTTAACTACGGTGTTGCCGGTCACCGAGACCTTTTTGATGCGAAAGCGCACATTCTCATTAACCGTAATGTTGACATCCGCGGTATTGGCTTCACTGGCGGGAGATATCTCATAGGTGATGGCGACCTGCTGAAATCCGTTTTTATTATACAAATTTTTAAGCTCATTGACATCCTGGGCCAGTTTAGACTGGTCGAGCATATCACCGGGCTTCAACTGCATCGACTTTTCAAGTTTTCGGCTCGCTATGCCCTTATTGCCCTGAAAATTGATCTTCCCGATGACCGGTTTTTCGGCGACAACGATATTGACACGAAGACCGTTGTCATAATCTTCGACATCGACGGAAACATCCGCAAAAAAACCCATCGCGTATAACCGTTTCAAGTCGTCGTTTATGATGTCCTGGTTAAAGGGCTCGCCGACCTTGGTTTTTATCTTTGAAACGATCGTTGCCTCGCTGATGGCCTTATTGTTCTTAACGCGAATTTCCTTAACGATCTTACCGGTACCTTCCGCGCATGTTCCCGAACCGGCCGAAACAAGTAGCGCCAACAGGCATATCGAAACCCCCGCGGCAATTTTTCTCACGTGCCCTCCCCTGATTTAAAATTCTACTTCTTCTTTTCTGGCCAGGTTTTCAAAACGTGTAAACTCGTTTATAAATGCCAACTTGACCGAACCCGTCGGCCCGTTCCTCTGTTTGGCAATAATGATCTCGGCAATACCCTTGTTCTCGTCCGTCTGATTGTAATATTCCTCGCGGAGGAGAAGGATGACAAGGTCCGCATCCTGCTCGATAGCCCCTGATTCGCGCAGGTCAGACAATTGCGGCCGTTTATCGGATCGTTGTTCGACGGCCCGCGACAGCTGGCTTACCGCAATAACGGGTATATTCAGCTCACGCGCCAGCGCCTTGATCGCACGCGATATCTCCGATATCTCCTGCTGGCGGTTCTCGATCCCCTGCGGCCCCTGCATAAGCTGCAGATAGTCCAGGACAATGAGCTGGATATCGTGTTTCGATTTCAGGCGCCGCGCCTTGGCGCGCAGTTCGAGGACCGATATGCCCGGCGAATCATCGATAAAGATCGGCGAATCGGACAGTTTTCCCGCCGCGCTTACCAGCCGCGGCCAATCCGACTGCGATAAAAATCCCGTCCGCACCTTGTGAAAATCGACCCGCGCATGCGAACAAAGGAGACGCTGGACCAGCTGTTCCTTGGACATTTCAAGGCTGAAAAAAGCTACCGGTTTTTTTTCTACAACACCGATATGTTCCGCCATGCAGGTGACCAAGGCGCTTTTCCCCATGGACGGCCGCCCTGCGACGACGATTAAATCCGACGGCTGGAGCCCGGCCGTCATGATATCGAACTCATGAAACCCGGATCCCAGGCCGGTCACGTGTTCCTTGCGTTGATAAAGGTTGTCGATCGTCTCGATGGAGTCCTTGATGATATCCTTCAACGAAAACGCCTTGGTCTCGACCTTGTTGGCCGCGATGTCGAATATCATACGTTCGGCCTTGTCCAGAAGGCCGTCGACATTGGTCGAGGTATCGTAACTTTCGGACACGATCTGGCTTGCGGTAGAAATGAGATTGCGGAGGATCGCCTTTTCCTTGACGATCTTGGCATAATGAACGATATTGGCTGCGGTAGGGATAACCGATGCGAGATTGGCAATATAGGAAGGCCCGCCTATGTCTTCGAGCTTCCCTTGCTTTTTGAGCTCCTCGGTCAGCGTTATCATGTCGACGGCCTTGTTGGCATCGTAGAGTTTGACAAGGACCGAGTAAATGATCCTGTGGCCGGCCGTATAAAAGGCATGGTCACCGGGGATCATTTCGATAGCCTGGCCGATGGCTTCGCGGTCAAGAAGCATGGAACCCAATACCGCCATTTCGGCTTCCTGGCTTTGCGGCGGCAGTTTTTCGATGCGTTCCAACGTCGGCACGGCGTTCACCTGTTATTTCTTAACCACCCAGACCTTGATCGTTGCCGGCACATCACTATGAAGTTTTACCGGAACCTGGTAAATGCCTAATTGTTTGATCGGTTCCTCTAATACGATCAGTTTTTTATCGAGCTCAACGCCCTCAGTGCGGAGCGCGTTACGGATCATCTCAGACGTAACCGATCCGAATATCTTGTCCTCGACGCCGGCTTCGACCGAGATCGTCAGCGACAGGGCCTCCAGTTTTTTGGCAAGCGCCCGGGCTTCTTCCCTGCTTTTTGCCTCATCGGCAGCCTTCTGTTTCTTTTTACGCTCCAGCATCGCTGTGACCGACGGTGTCGATACGGCGGCTAATTTTCTCGGGATCAGGAAATTCCGCGCATACCCGTCCTTGACGTTAACAAGCGTTCCTTCCTTGCCGAGATTTTCGATATCCTGAAGAAGTATAACTTCCATTCGAGTGACTCCTGTGTTATGGTTGTCTTAATCAGCCAGATACGGCATAAGTCCGGCAAAACGCGCGCGCTTTATGGCGCCCGCTATCATACGCTGGTGCTTAGCGCAATTGCCGGTAATACGCAAAGGCAATATCTTGCCCCGTTCCGTGGTAAACTTCCGCAGATTCTGGTAGTCAAGATAGTCTATACCCGTAACCTTGGCAAGGCAAAATCTGCATTTGCCGCGTTTAATAAACCTTCCGCGGGACCCGCCTTCCTTCCGGTCCGGGCGTTTCTTTTCTGTGGAGCGTTCTTCTCTAGAAGGGTATTTCATCCGTATTTCCTCCGTTTTCATTAGTTCCGGTTGTCGGGGCCTTGAACTGATCCCCCTGGTGATCGGCCACA
>JAQURW010000172.1 GCA_028715425.1 Candidatus Omnitrophota bacterium | reverse complement strand
TATGCGACGATAGGATCACGACCCCTTTTTCCTGTTTACGCGCCTCATCGATGTTTTCGAGCCCCCGGATCGTCACATTCTTCCTTATATAATCCCGGTAAATAACGGAGAAACGCAGGAAATCAACGAGATATTTCGCAAAGTTTATAAAGGTCCTCCGCGTATACGCGCGAACGCGGCCGGCCGTCGCTTTCCCTTTAAGGACAATACGTATATTGTCGCCGAGGGCACGCCGGTCGTTGGGAGCCATAAGATAATACAAAAACGCCAGCCCCGTCGCTATAGCGTAGGTTATCCGCAACGGCAAGGTAAGAGAGATAAAAAGCCCGATCTTATAAAGATAGTACATAGTTTACGACTGAATCCCTTTACGGCGCATATCCGCCAGGACAAACCGCGCGATCGTCATGGCGCTGTCCGGTTTTGAAAATCTGACGGCGCTCGATCCGAGTTCGGCAAGCTTGGCGCGGTTATAGAGAAGCTCTTCGACGACAATGCCGACGCTGTCAGGATCATCGATCCTGATCGCCACGTTGTTTTTTAAAAGATGCTGCGTATTCATTTCTTCCTGGCCGGGGATCGGATTAACGATCAAAAGCGGCACGCCTTTGGCCAGCGCCTCTGCGGTCGTGATCCCGCCCGGTTTGGATATCAGGACGGTCGCGATATCCATCAATTCGTTGGTATTATCGACAAAACCAAAACTAAGCAGTTTCAATCCCTGCTGCGCGGCCCACTTTTCGTGCCTGACGAACCACCGGTATGCCCCCTTGTTTTTACCGCTGACCGATATAACCTGCACATCAAGACGGCTGCGCACCAGCGAGGCCAAAACCTCCTTAAAAGGGCAGACTCCCTGGCTACCGCCCATGATAAGGATGACCGGTTTGTCCTTTCTCAACGATAGTTTTTTCATGACCGCATCCCGGTCGCACTGAACGGTAAAATGAGGATCTATCGGGATACCGCTGGCAATGACTTTTTCCGGCGGGATTCCATTCTGAACGATCTTCTGTCCTGTTTCCGGAGAAGGAACAAAATAAGCGTCAACCGTATTGAATATCCAGTACGAATGCGGCGCATAATCGGTCAGGACACCGTACAGGCCCAAGGGCACATTAAACGTTCTTTTGTAGTCAGCAACCATACCGCAGGGGAATGCCTGCGTACATATCACGGCATCGGGTTTAAAGTCGTCGATAAGGGTCTTCAGTTTGCCGGTATTATGCCGGTGGATGACATCCCTTAAACGCTGGGTCTTCTGAACGATCTTCGGATTATCGTACAGATAGCCCCAGAATTCCGGCCTGCTCCGTATGACGCTCATGTACGTTTTATTGATGACTTTCTCGAGTATGGGATTCGTGTAATTAAATGAATTGACGTTCATGGTCTCGATAGCGGGGTCAAGAAGCTTGAAGGCCTTCTCGACGGCACGGCTGGCCCGGTGGTGCCCGGAATCGTTCGATATATATAATAAGAGGATTCGCTTCGCGTTCATAAAAGTTCGCCGATCGGCTCGCCGACCTTAACAGTCTCTCCTTCACCGCGTATGATTTTTTTTAAGATACCTGCCGCAGGAGACGGCATGGTAAAGGTCGCCTTGTCGGTAGCCATCTCGACCACATCCTGATCCTTACCGAGCGTCGCCCCTTCCTGCACCAGCCATAAGGTGATCGTCGCTTCGTTCACTCCCTCAGCAAGCGGCGGAACAACAATCTTCATGGAACCTCCTTATAAATAATCTCTGTACCCGTTCTTTTACCTCGGTCACGGCTATCGGCATGCCGGTCTCACGCGCTATCGAGGTAACCTGAATAGCGGCATCACCGCATACCCGTATGAACGAAAACGGCTCAAGGTCGCAATCGACATTGATACTCACCCCGTGATAGGAGACCCACCGCTTTACGGCAATGCCGATAGAGGCGGCCTTTTTTTCACCTATCCACGCGCCCCGCCTCCCGCCGATGATGGCCGCCTTCAAACCGAACGCCCCTAATAAGTCCGCAAGGAACGTTTCGAGATATGCAAGATAACGATGGATGTCCCTGCCGTACGCCCCGAGATCGACGATCGGATATATGACCAGTTGCCCCGGGGCATGATAGGTCGCGTCGCCGCCGCGGTCGACCGGTATAATATCAATGCCGCGCCTCTTGAGGGCCGCGCGATCGATGATGCTGGTTTCACTTCCCAGACGTCCGATAGTCACAACAGGCGGATGTTCAAGCATAAGAACGGTATCATAGATCTCGCCGGCAATCCTTTTCTTTAGGTATTCTGTCTGGAGCTCATAGGCCTTCCGGTAATCCAGGCATCCATAATCAATGAACTTCACTGGTTTCCTCTTCTATCTAACTCCCCCACCCTCCCCCTCTTTGATAAAGAGGGGAACACCGTTTGAAAATATTTTCAACCGCTACCCCCTCTTTGTTAAAGAGGGGGAATGGGGGAGTTCTTCCTACAACGAATGTATCGGCGTCCCCTCTGCACAATGGCATGCCTCAAGTATCGCCTCAGACATAGTCGGATGAATATGAAGGGTCTCTGCCACATCGTCCACCGTCATTTTTTTGGTGACCGCAAGCGTAAGCTCGGCTATAAGATCACTTGCATTCTCTCCCATGATGTCGGCGCCGAGTATCTGTTTAGAGACGCCGTCAAAGACTATTTTGACAAAGCCATCGGTCTTGCCTTCGGCATTTGCCTTGCCCAGGGCGCGGAAAAAAAATTTCGCGGATTTGGCGTCCACCCCCTTCTGCCGTACCGCTGTTTCGGTCAAACCGCATGAGGCGACCTCCGGATCGGTAAATATCGCGTAAGGCATCACACTATTAGGCTCCTGCTTTTTACCGGCTATAGCATTCACGACCACAAAGGCATGGCGCGAGGCGGCATGCGCAAGCATGGCGCCACCTATGCAGTCGCCTATAGCAAAAATGTTCGGCACATTGGTGCGGCAAAAGGCGTCGACCTTGATGCCTTTTTTATCAAAAAGGACACCGGCCTTCTCTAAGGCGATCCCGTCGGTTATCGGCTGTCTGCCGACACTCACCAAAAGTTTATCGCACGCCAGCTCAGTGCCGCCGGAAAGAGCGACCATGACCCTTCCCGCATCACCGTAGCGCGTACCCTCGACACGGGTCCCGGTCAAAACGGTTATGCCGCTTTTTTTAAAAGCCGCCTCCATCCTTCGCGATATCTCTTCGTCGACTGCCGGCAAGAGACGGTCCAGCATCTCTATGATCGTTATCCGCGAACCGAACCGGCCGTAAAGGCTGGCAAATTCGCATCCGATGACGCCGCCGCCGATAATGATTATTTCTTGGGGAATGGACGAAAGGAGAAGAAACCCGGAGCTCGACAGGATCGATTTTTCATCGACACGTGCCGCGGCGATATCAACGTTCCGCGACCCTGTTGCGATAATAATATGGTCCGCGTGTACGGATTCCGCCCCCACGGTAACCGTATGAGCGTCCGATAAACAGCCGACGCCTTTTAAGACATCGACCTTACGCGCCTTCAGAAGATATTCGACACCGTTACGGAGTTTGCCGACAACATCCTCCGCACGTTTCCTTACGGACGCAAAATCGATGAGAGGCTCGCCGGTCTTAACGCCGTACAGCCCGGCCTCTTTGACAGAGGCAAAAACCCGGCCGCTTTTTATCATGGTCTTGGTCGGGATGCATCCCCGGTTGAGGCACACACCGCCCAGCGCGTCTTTCTCGATAAGGCATACCCGCATTCCCGATTGAGCGGCGTAAAGGGCTGCTACATAGCCGCCGGGACCTGCGCCGATGATGGCGATATCGTAGTTACGCATCCGGTAACACCTTCAACAATTCTTTCGTCTTTTCCGCGGATATCCTGAATGCCTCTTTTTCGTCGGGATCCATATCGACCGGGACGATCTTCTGCACACCGGACCTGCCGACCGTCGCAGGAACACCGAGAAAAAACCCCTTCATGCCGTACTCGCCTTCAAGCAGGGTCGATACCGAAAGGGTTGCCTTCGTGTCATCCTTGATCGCCGCTATTATCTCAAGAACGCCTGCGCTCGGCGAATAATACGCACTGCCGGTCTTAAGGAGCGCTACGACCTCCGCGCCCCTGTCCTGCGTGCGTTTCACGACGCGCGCGATCGCTTCTGGTTTCATGACAGACCTTAACGGTTTTTTATCGACAAACGTTTTCGAGATAAGCGGAACCATGGTATCGCCATGGCATCCCAGGACCATGGTCTCGATCAGCGAACGCGGCACACCAAGTTCTTCGGAAAGAATATTTTTAAACCTTGCAGCGTCAAGCGTGCCGGCCATACCCATACCCCTTGACCGGTCGAATCCGAGAAGCCGGTGCGCATAGAACGACATGACATCCAGAGGGTTCGTGACCACGATGACGATCGCCTTGGGGGCCAGTTTTTTTATCGTGAGCGCTATGGTTTTAATGATCCCGGCATTCTGGTAAATGAGGTCATCGCGCGACATCCCGGGTTTACGCGCCAATCCCGCGGTTATGACGACGATATCCGATCCGCTGAGACGGCCGAAATCGCTGGAGCCCGTTATGCGGCGATCATGCCCGACGATCGGCGCGCTGTCGGCTATATCGATCGCCTTGCCTTCGGCCAGCCCCGGGACTATGTCGATGAGCATCACATCGCCGAGGCTGTTCTCAAGGGTGCGCAGTGCTAAGGTCGCGCCGACATTGCCGGCGCCGATGATCGATATGTTCATTGTTTTTTCGGGGATTTGATCTTTGCGACAATAGCGTCAGCCATCGCGCTCGTCCCGACGGCCGTTGGGTCATTCCTGTCCTCTTTAAGATCGTACGTCACGTTGCTGCCGTCTTTAATAACGTCGCACACGGCGTTTTCCAAACGGCGGGCGGCGTCCTGTTCGCCTATGTGCTCCAGCATAAGAACGGCCGACAGAATAATAGCCGTAGGATTGACTTTATTCTGGCCTTTATATTTGGGGGCGCTGCCATGCGTCGGCTCAAAAAGCGCTATTGAATCGCCGATATTGGCGCCCGGCGCTATGCCCAGGCCGCCTATCAGCCCGGCGCACAGATCGCTTATAATATCGCCG
>JAQURW010000012.1 GCA_028715425.1 Candidatus Omnitrophota bacterium | reverse complement strand
TTGCTGGGCAGCTTCTAAGACAAAGTCTGGAGCTGCCTGCATTATGGTATTGAGAAGTTCCAGATAATCCGCAACAGTAACCTGTTGGGCCTCTTTCTGCTTTTTGTCGAACGCGGGCGATGTGTACCATTCGGGATGTGCGGGATGAAAAAGCTGAGCGTTAGTTTGCGGAGCGCCGCCTGTGCTAGAACGCGTCCCTCCCGAACGTGCGCTGGTGGCCCACACCGTTCCTCCAGCGCATGAAAAAGTGTTCCCGAACTCATCCATCCAGGAACAAAGGATAGTCCCCATAGGATAAGCAGACATTTCCCCTTGCGGTTTTGATCCCAGATAAGGGCCGATGCTAAATCCGACACCAGGCCTGTCTCCCTCGAGTTTAATCTGGCGGGCAAAACCAAAGAGTCGCCTCAACGTTGCGATCATTTCCTTAAAATCAACCGGCGGCTGATAATACGCGACAACGTTGTTCGCTAGACCTGCCGCATCCGTGCCGTTAACGGCGCCGGCAACAACCTTGAATTCGGCGTCGAGCGGTATCGCTCCCTCAGGCCAGCTGGTCAGATAAACCGGTGTTTCCGATCCTGCGGGAACCGCTATCCCGTTTGATTTCAATATCTCATTCAGGGTATCTTCGCTGATGGGTTTTATGACGTTGCCCATCATATCGATCGTAATAATATATGATTTTCCGTCCTGGCCCGTTGTTATAACGAAATCGCGGGTGCCCGGCTGAGTGCCATTCCTGACCGTAACATTAAAATTTGGATTTACCAATAACTCGTTGAGGGCATCAGCATACTTCGCATCGACACAGCCTTTCATAGCCTCGATCGCGGCGGCCTTGTTGACCTGGTCGCGCACCGCGTCCGGGGCCGCGTCCAATGCCTTTACCAGCGCATTAATGGAAACCTCTCTGGGGTCGGCCTCTTGAGCTACAAGATCATACTCAACAGGTTTCAGACGGTCGGGCTTATCGGATCTGGCGATCGCAGCCGGAAGTATCGATTTAAAATCCCATTGCAAACGCAAAAGGGCGCCCAAGAAAAAGTAGTTCTGCCAGTCAAATTCTTGCTTATTCAGCGCCAGCGGATCGACCTGTACCGGCGCACTTTTAACCGAAGGAATACTTAAGTACTGCGGCTTAAAACTTTCGGGATCATAAAGCCCGCCGCTAAAAAAAACGTCCGGTGCCTGTTTTTTACTGCTTTGTTCAGTCGTGATTCCGTTTGTTTTCAATATATCTTTCAAATCCTGCTCAGTTATGGCTTTGACTACATTTCCATCCAGATCGATCGTTATAACGTAGGACACGCCGCCCTTTCCCGTTTGTATCACAATATCACGGGTGCCCGCTGTCGTTCCGTTTTGAATGACGACCGTAAAATTCGGCGCCGTCAACAACTGGTCGACGGCAGTCTGATAGGTTCTTCCGGCAAAATTTTTCAATATCCCCACACAAACGGTCTTTGCGATATCAGCGCGTTCCGCGTCAGTCGCGTTGTCGATCATATTGCCCAACTGATCAAGGCTGATCTCCCGGAAACCGAGCTCTGCCAGATCGATACTATATTCGTCAGGCCGGTATTCCTCGGGAAATTTAAAGGACATACTGCTGGCGGAAAACTGTTCTCCTCCTGCCACCTTAATTTCACGCACCCATTTCCCTTTGGACCATATAAGCCCTCCGTTAAAAACTCCGACGATCTTCCCGGACTCATCCCGGACTATGCAGACGACCTGCCCTGAAATACCGCTTATTTCGGCATTAGCGGATTGGGGACCGGAATACGATCCTATAGCAAAGGTAACGCGCAGCTGACCTCCCTGTTTGTAGTTTTCTCCGGCAGCCGTAGCCGCTCCGGCAGCGGTAGCCGCTTCGGCAGCGGTTTCATTCGCGGTATAGACGTGGCGTATACCTCCTATTTCATTGTACTCCACATGCCGTTCAACGGTTCCGGATTCGCTATACCCCAATTCAACGACGGGTATCCCTTCTTTATACAGTGTCTCTACCTTGACCTTGCGGGTATTATCAAAATAGCCGGAGCCTAAACCTGTCTCAGGGGCTAATGCGCGTATCGTATAGGTGCCGTCAGGGTTATCCTGACGCACCAGCCGGCCCACGATCATTGATATATGTTCACCGCCCTTGTCCGTATACGTAAACGTCTCTGCCAGCGCCCCTTCTTCGTTAAAATGATGATATATCGTGACCGGATAATCCGGCTTTGTCAGATCGGTCACGGTTTTTGTATCGACCCGCAGGGTGCCGCCATGATAGGTAAATATCGCGTCTGAAATACCTTCGACGCGTTCACGGACAAGCCGCCTTGTCCCGTCAGCCAGCGTTTCATATTCATCAACGATACCGTTGGCATTATCAGACGATAAAAGCCGGCCGGTCATATCGAATTCCAGCGTATTAGAAAGGGCATAGGTGCCATCGCTATTTAAGGCCCATATCTTTACAAAATGCCTCTTATCCGTGCCTTCATAATACCCGTCGTCAGTGATCTTCGTGGTCATTTTGGTGCCGTTGGGATTTATTATTTCCTCTATCCTGCCCCAGGCGCTTCCGGTGTTGAAATCATTGTAGAACGGTTCATTGGCGTATATATAGGTATCGTTTCCGTTCGCATCCGGCAGCACAAGGCTGACTTGCCGTAAACGGTTGGCATCATCATCATAAAACGCGCACGTGACTACCTTATCATTTTCTTTAAACTCAAACTGTTTGTCAGGTCCATCCGTGACCAGGGTATAATTCGAATACCCTATCTTAATGGCCGCATGCGTGGTATCGCCATAATAGGTATACTGAAATCCGAGGGCGCCGTTCACATCACGTTCCGGCATCGCTTCTTTCAGCAGATTCCCCCAGATAACAGGGTTAACAGTGTTCGCGGGGTTCAGGCTGTACGCGTATAACCTGGCCGCTTTTTCAGCGCCATGCGCATCTTTGCCGGTCATTAAAACCTGCATATCGGTTTGATTTGGAAAATTCCAGACAGGCTGCCCCCATTCCATCGGCGTTGTTGCAGTGGACAGATCCTCTGTTTGTCCGGACACGGATGACAAATTGGCCGCAGCCGTCAGTGCCGGGATATCCGATCCCGGCTTCTCTGATCCTAATAACACCTCTTGAGGAGTCGTGACCGCTATCTGGCCCGGGTCGACCCCGTAACCGCTTAAGATTGTACGCTCATCGAGGACTTCGAGGCGAAGAGACCTGAATAATGAACGGACTCTTTCGAAGAAATTATGGACTGCTGCAAGCGCCCGTTCCAATAATGTTACTTTTTGTTTCTCCCGCTTCTCCGGCCTGGCGGCCGTAACCGGTTCCTGCGCGTTCCGGACAAGGCCTGTCGTAAGTGCCGTAACTGTTGTCTGAATAGGCCTTACGCTTATCAACGCAAGTAACTCATCGGAAACCGAAGGCTGCGCATTTCCATGGACCGTTTCGGGCTCAACAAGAGCAAGACTGGGACGGAGAACCGCTGCCGGTACCGGCACCTGCCCATGCTGTGCCAGGAACGAAATAACTTCTTCGTGCCCTGTCATATCAAATTCGCCGGCAAAAACCTGGGGGGCATGTACCTCGCTCACCGGCCGTTTGACCGGGAGCGGCTCCTTAAGAAGGTCTTTGATCAATGCCGCGATCGATAACGAGCTTATGCCGCTTCGCGTCAATCTGCCCTGATCGCCTATTCCTATAATACTGCCGTTTGCATCGGCCATAAGACGGACAAATCGTATATAATGATGTATCCCGTCGGCCTGCTTTATTTCTATATCATTTACCAGGTGAATAGCATAGTTCCCTCCCGGCACCGCCGTGACTTGTACCCTGATCCCTTGTGCCTTAAGCATTACCGCAGGTTTCACAAATCCACGTAAAAAATCAAGCATTCCCTTTTTGGCCGAATCATGATCGGTCTTACCGTCCCTGATGAACGACAGCGCATACACCGGCCTGGGAAAACCGGTAAAGGTCACCTCCAGGGGATAATACGCCCTCCAAAGGCTGTAAAGGCTGCCGACCCAAATAAAAATCGGCGAAAAACGGTACGCCAGACGTTCGCCGAATTCTTTATCTCGAATACCGATAAGATCAAGGGCCCGGTGGGTTAATTCATGGGTAATAACAAGGTTTCGTGCTGTCCATGAATGGAGCTCTTTGACCAGACTGCCGCGCACATCGATCAGATACTTTAAGCCCTTTTGATACGGCGTCAGGTACTCAATACTGTCTTCTTTTGTTCGCGCAATATTTTGCGAAAGAGGGATACCCTTTTCTGCGTAAAGCCGTTGAATGGCATTCGCGGCTTCCATGCTTGCCCAGGCGCTGAAACGGTACATGCCCAATACTGCGGCAAGCGAAGCAGTGATCAACCCTGATACCGCAAGGGCCGTCCAATCGCCGGAAACATACGCCAGAGGCGCCATTCCGAATGTTGTCACAAGAGAAACAATTGCCGGCCGTATAAGCCGGACCATTGTATTCCGCAGAGCTCCGGCTTGTATAGTCAATTCCAGAAATGAGATGTTCTTGGGTTCTTCGGCGGCGGATACCGCCGCGCTCACCGAAGATTCTGCGGCTTTTATCTCGGCCAGCTCGGACCGGCGTTCCTGAGCTTTGATCCACCGCTCGAAATTATCCGAACATATAACCTGCCGGCATAATTTGTCACTGACCCGGCCGTCCAGTTTCCACTGCGGCTCAAAATCACCGGGGCCGTGATATTTTGTCGTATACCGGACAACAACCTGGCCGCCGTAAACATTCAACCGGATCTCGCTGAGATTCCGGTTAATATATTCAATGACACCCGCGATCCCTTTCTGACTCCTGACCGCTGCGAGCCGGCTATCGACCTCCTGCGGCAAAAGCGTCTGTCCGTTATTACCGACCAGGGAAAACGTAATGCCCTGCGCGAGATATTCCCCGCCGTTGAAAAGCGCTTTGACATACAAGGTCCCGAGATCCGTAATTGCGCCGGTATATTCGTTGGTGTCGGCTGACGCCGGCCAGGCGGCCTCAACCGCGCCGAGGCGCGTCTGGAGCCACGTTATGGTCTGGACGACCCTGAATTCATCCCTAAACATGTCCGTCGGAGATTTAAGCCCGGGCGCTAACGCGAGGGCATAATCGGTATAAACCGTGTTGATAAAAAACGCCGCACACATACCGATGGTCAATGTTTTAAATATTAAACTTTTCATATACGAGTTTCGTATTGGCATGTTCACTCCTATTAACGTTGCCGACATTATAATAGTTATTGCGGAATCGTCTTCGTCATGCCCCAAGCATACCATATCAGGGGCGACGACAGGTCACAGGAATGTCACGTGTTGGTAAAAATAATGTAACAAGGAAGAAGTTAGCTGCGGTCGCGGCCGTCGATTTCCTTACGCTGTATCGCATCGAGGTATTGATCGACCTCCTCGATGCTCTCAAAAACTGATTCTTTGGGCAGGGCCTTGACTATTTCGAAAACCTTGCGTATCTGCGGCTGGAGGTTCGACATGACGAGCGATCCGCCGTTCGACTCGACGACCTTACGTGCGTGAAAAATAACGCCGAGCCCGGCGCTTGAAATATAATCCAGGCCGGTCATATCAAGAACAAGGATGCGCGGCGAGAGACCAAGGACGGGTTGCATCTCATCTTCAAAGGTGGTATAGTTATTGGAATCGATCCGTCCGCTAATGGCGGCAACATAAACCCCTTTATCCCTCTCTTGTGTCTTTACCGTCAATGCCATCTGGGTCCTCCTTGTTTAAGAAGCCGCCGTAATTGTTACTTTATTGTAACGCGAATTCGTGTTTCGTCAAGAGACAATTTTCTGCTATAATGGTCAGATGCAAAAAGCGCTAAAGCATCTAAGTACGGCAATGTTCGCATTTCTCCTGGCATCGGTGAGCGCATGTGCGGGTGAGAACATCGTTAAAGAGGTAAACGCAGTTTCCCGGGCCATAACCATGCCCGGTATGTATGAGGCTTCGATCACGTTAACGCGCGCCTTCAGGCATCCTTACGACACAGATGAGATCGATGTCGGCATCCATGTTACGACACCGCAAAAAAATGTCGTTATCGTACCCGCCTTTTTTACCGGCGCCGACAACGTATGGAAGGTCCGGTACACGCCGTCGGCCGGCGGGACCTATTCCTGTCACGTGTTCGTTAAAACGGGTTCAGGGACGGAAGAGGTCCCTACTGCCCCTTTCGAGGTCACCGCCGGGCCGTGCGATGGTTTCATACGCAAGAACAGGACCAATCCCTTTTACCCGGTCTTCGATTCGGGAAGGTCGTTTTTCGGCATCGGCCACAATATCGCGTGGGTTCCGCATGACAACCCTGCGGCGTTCGAAAAATATTTCGCGGAACTGGAAGCGAACGGCGGCAACCTCGCCCGTGTCTGGCTCAACACGTTCTGGTGCCTCCCGATCGAAACCGTAAAGCTCGGCTCATATAACTTAAAAAGCCTTGATGCGCTCGACAAAATTATTGCCGCCGCCGAGAAACACGGCATATATCTTATCCTGACCCTCGACAGCTACGGTTCGCTCATGGCCGGAAAAGGGAACTGGGGCGAAGGGGCCTGGAACAGCAATCCGTATAACAAACAGAATAACGGCCCCTGTGAAACCCCCCAGGATTTTTTCAGCGACCCGACCGCAAAAAAATTCTATAAAAACCGGTTGCGGTGTATCATAGCCCGCGTCAGCCATTCACGAAACATATTCGCCTTCGAGTTATGGAACGAAATGGACGCGCCTTCGCCGTGGACCGCCGAAATAACGTCGTACCTGAAGGCCGTCAATCCACACGGGCAGATGACAACCACCAGCCTCGGCTACCCCTGGGGCAACAATATCTACGAGACAGCTATCGGCGACCTGCCCGATCTCGATATTATATCCGAACATATCTATGGCAATCTCTCCACCGATATTATAGGCCATCTGATTTCCGTCTCGAAAGCGCTGACGCTTAAATTCCAGAAGCCTCTCATGGTCAGTGAATTCGGTCTCAACGTCGGCAAGGACGACCGCCTTATCGATCCGTCGGGCGAAGCCGCCGCCCTCCACGCGAGCCTGTGGGCAAGCGCCTTTTCCGGATGCGCGACAACGGCCCTTAACTGGTGGTGGGACAGTTACATCAGGCCAAAAAAACTGTACAGCCACTATAAGGCATTTTCTGAATTCATCAAGGGCATCGACTGGAACACGTCACAGTTCAGTTTTCTGGCGATGTCGCCTGTCACCATCGCATCGCGCCGGAACAGGTTATACGAGAACGTAACGATACCGACGCGGGAACACTGGGCCGAAACGACCTATAAGATATTCACCGTGCGCAATAACGGCGATGTCGACGGCGGCCTTGTCAATTATTTCCTTCACGGCATGCAGAACGAACGGATAAGGCTTCAGCCGGTATTTTACGTCAACTACCCCGGGGACGGGACGTTCGACATCAATGTCGGCGTCGTATCGCAAGGAGCTCATCTCATAGTTTATCTCGACAACCGGATTTTTCTCGAGCGTGATTTTCCTGCAGGCCCGGATAAGGGGCCCTGGAAAAGGAGCATGTACCGCAAAGATTTTGATATACATCAATGTGTTTACGACACAACGGTAAGCATTCCCGTCTCCCGGGGAAAACACATCATCAGACTCGCCAATACCGGCATCGACTGGCTCGGGATAAAGGACATAACCCTGACCGGGTACGCGGGCGGGAAGTTTGCCTACGCGCGCGCTCTCGGTGTGCAGGTAGGCACGGACATGCTTGTTTGGATACAATCGAAATATTACACATGGCAGAATATGCGGGACAGTATCGAACTGCCGCGTATTTCAGGCGCAACCGTAAGTATCGGAAATGTCGAGAACGGAAAATACAGGGTCGAATGGTGGAACACATTTACGGGCAGCGTATTCAAACGCGAACAACGGGCAGCTTATAACGGCACGCTCAGGCTGGAGATCCCTGAATTTTCAAAAGACCTCGCTGCAAAGATCACAAAGAGCTAGCCAGATACTCATTCCACATACGCTCGAATGTCGACTGCGTAATAAGGAATTCCTCATCTATCGCGTTGGTATAATGCCGGCCCTCTTTTATGCGCCCGAGGAGCGAACGCATACCGGACCAGCCCCATGTCGCGATAATAAATGACGCAGCCGTATATGCCGCCTGGTAAGCAAATGCCGCGGCCTCCAGATCCTCAAAAGACCCAAACCCCTGTTCGAGAATGTCCAGGGAAAGCATTTTTTTCTCCCTGACCGCCCGCTTCACAAACTCCAGCGGAACGGGCCCTGTGCGGGCCTGCTCAAGGGTCGCCAGGCCTTCGCCCAGCCAGACCGGGCACCTGTTATCGGTTATAATGGAAAGGACTGCATGCGTATACTCATGCGCGAGCAATCCTTTCATGCTCACCCCCGACATCGACCTGAGCGGGATTCTGATACTGCCGTCATAAAGCCCTGCCACAATACCCGGCTGTTTAAATATAGCGCGAAAATCAGGCTCGCTGTAAAAAACAACGTTCGTATTATTGGGCGGAAAATAACGGAGGTCTTTTCCCACATCGCGATAGATCTCGTTGAGATACTGCTCCAGCTCGCGGGCATCAAAACCATAAGCCTTGTAAAGCTGGACATTAAAATGTTCAGTAGTTAACCGGGCCATGCTATCGCGCGCATCGATGTCCCGGCGGACCTTGCCCAGCTTTTCCCGCACATCACTGTTCCCGGGATCGAGATCCAAGGCCTTCTGCCAGTAAAAAGCCGCCATGTCAATGTTCGATTCCTTATAATAGAGCTGGCCTAACACGTCAAAGGTCTCAAACCTGCCCCACAAGAGATTTGAAGCCCTGGTGCACAAAAGGGCAGCCGTACGGTCATTCCTTCCATAAGCCCCTATTGCCTCATTCAGGAGATAATTCGCGATTGTTTTACGCGCCGTCGCGGCCCCCATCGCGGTGTTGATGCTTTTTTCCAGATACGCTTCAGCATCACCGGCATTATGCACAGATAAAAAGGTTATCGCTTTCTTCGCATACAAATAGGCTAAATACCGGATAATATGGCCGTTGCGCGGAAGGATACGGCAGGCGCCGGCCAGCAAATCTACGGCATCATCAAGTTTCCCCTGCCCGGCAAGGGCATCGGCATAATGAAGATAGCCGTATACAAGATGGTCTTTGATGTCCTTGTTATCCGGCAGCTCACGGTAGGCCTTAAGAAAAAGCTCGATAGCAGACCGGTAGTTGCCCTCATCCAGAAAGGATTGGGCTCGGCGGATGTATTCATACGTCCCTACCCCCCTGTTGCAGCCGCCCATGACAGGAAGGCAAACGCCCGCAAAGATCAATATCCAGGCAACGCCCCGCGCGCTATGTTTGGTCATTATTCTATCTATAGTATCACAGGCCGGGAACAAAAACAAAATTTTTTGTTTTACCTCTTGCTTTTCAAAATTAAAAAATATACAATGTCCTATAATATGCGGATAAAGCGATTTTCTAAAGCCCTGGCTAACGTTGTACTCGCAGTTTATTGTTACCCACTCTCTACAGTTCACGCCGTATCAATGTCAAGAGAAACGGATAAAAGCCTCGCAGGATCACCGTTCACGCTTTTCCTCTCAGTCGTCATGATCATCGCCATATTAGGCGGGCTTTTCGCCCTTACACTTTTTATGATCCGGTACATTTCCCAGATCCGCGGCTTGAACCGTGCCATCCAGGGGGCTGATCTCGGGATCGAGACTACGCTCAGGAACCATGTTAAAGACCCCGTCGCCGCGTATGCGATAACAAAAGCCGTTCAATCCACTATTGACAACAAATTGCATGAAGCAACCGTCAAATATCAGACACTGGTCGAGGCAAAAGACAAGGAAGTCAACCATATCAGTACGCAGTACCGGAAGACCTTGCAGGAAAAAAAACAGACCGAGAACGTCATGCGCAGCATATCGGACGGGCTTATCGTCCTGAATTCGAGCGGCGAAGTCCTCATGATGAACCCTGCGGCTGAAAGGCTCCTGGACATGCCCAAAGAGCAGCAGATCGGCAAGTCCATTAAAGGAGCCATAAAAAAGGAACAGCTCCTTTCGCTTGCCCAAAAAAAACAGAGCAGCGATTTTAAGGAAATAGAACTGGACTCCGAGAACGACGAGACCAAAAAGGTCATCCGGGCTTCAAGCGCGGTCATCGAGGATGAGAACGGGCAGACCATCGGTATGGTATCCATGTTGACCGACATCACCAAACAAAAGGAGCTTGACCGCCTGAAAGACAAATTCGTATCGACGGTCAGCCACGAGTTACGAACCCCCCTTATAGCCGTACGCAATGCCGTGGCCATCATGCTTAATAAAGCGGCCGGCCCGGTAACGGAGCTTCAGGATAAATTCCTGACCATAGCCCAGCGGAACCTCGAGCGCCTGGGCCTTTTGATCAATGACCTCCTGGACATTTCGAAACTCGAGGCAGGCCGGATGGAGATCAACCGCCAGGCGTGTTCCGTCGATACCCTTTTAACGGAGACCTGCGAAACCATGGCCGCCTGGGCAAAAACCAAGGAAATATCCATTGTAAAACATATAACCGGTTCCGTGCCGAACATCACTGTCGACGCTCACCGTGTAACGCAAATACTGACAAACCTGATCGGCAATGCCGTTAAATTTACGCCCCAGGGGGGAACGATCACCGTCGGCGCCGAACGTGTCCAGGGCGAACCGGCCGTCCTCCTCAGCGTCAAGGATAACGGCATCGGTATACCCAAGGAAGACCTTCAAAAGATCTTCGATAAATTTTACCAGTCCAACACCGAATGGCAGGCAACGCACGCCGTCAACGGAACAGGACTGGGGCTTGCAATATGTAAAGAGATCGTCGAGCTTCATGGCGGCAAGATCTGGGCAGAAAGCGAACGCGGGCAAGGTGCAACGTTCTTCTTTACGCTTCCCCTGTAACAGGAGGATCTCATGCAAATATCCGGCTATGTCCTTTTGATCGACGACGAAAGGGACTTTCTCGAAACATTGTCGTTCTGGCTCGAATCAAAAGGGTATATCGTTAAATCGGCGATAGGCGGCAAAGAGGGTCTGGACCGCATCGCCTCCGAAAGGCCTTATCTTATCTTTCTGGATATTAACATGCCGGTCATGGACGGGATCGACGTCCTCAAGGAAATACGGATGCGAGACAAGAACATCCCCGTGATCATGCTTACCGCGGCGACCAGTAAGGAGCGCATGCAGCAGGCCGAAGCGCTGGGCATATCGGGATTTTTTCCGAAACAGGAGAGCCTTGATTCTTTGGTCAAACTTCTGGACGTGACGCTGCGGACACACGGGAAGCGGTAATAAAAGAGCCCACCCCTCTACCCTATCGTCAAGCAACCCTGAGCACGTTAAGGACTTTCTGAAGGTTAGCCACATCATTACGCTTGATCTCAACGAATTGGCCGCCGACGACATAACGATTAGCTGCGGCAAGTTTTCTGATCCAGGTTATTTTCGTGATCGCGCGTATCGGGTCGGCAAAGGCCGGGACGTTCATATCCAGTACGAGGTGGCTTGAGAGCGGCACAAAACGATGCGTATTAAAACTAATCCCCCCCTGGCTTAAGTTCTTCGAAAACGACTCCAGCTCCGGCTGGGCCGCACCTGAAAAATCCTTGTAGCGAAGAGGGATCTTTACATCAAGCCTGGGAAATTTCCTTTTTTCTATGAATCGTGGCATTTTTTCTCCTTTTCTATTAAAACCATCTGGACAAAAGCATACCATATCGCCGATATAGAAGTGTCACAAAAATGTAAAAGTTATGTTACAGAAAACACTACCTTGTATGCTATAATAGGTCATCATGGACGCTTGGGTTGTCCTTAAAAAAGTCCGCTCTGAACGGCCCTTGGTACATCACATCACCAACTGGGTCACGATCTATGATTGCGCAAATATCGTCAAGGTACTGGGCGCCTCACCGGTCATGGCCCATGATATCCGTGAAGTCGAAGAAATGACTGCCATCGCCTCATCCCTCGTCCTTAATATCGGCACCCTGACGGCCGAGCTTGTCGATTCCATGCAGGCAGCCGGCCGCATCGCGAACAAAAAAGGCATCCCGGTGCTCCTGGACGTCTGCGGTGCCGGCGCAACATCATTAAGGAACTCAAAATCGTTTGAAATTCTTAATGATGTGCACATCGACTTTATAAAAGGCAACGCATCCGAAGTGGCGCGGATCGCCGGTGAACGGGTAGACACCCGGGGGGTCGATTCCACCGCAGTCGATAAAAACCTTTCCATGCTGGCCGAGGATCTCTCAAAAAAAAGAAAATGCACCGTTGTCATTACCGGTAGAGATGATATCATCGCGGGAAAGGGAGCAGTTCATATAATCAGGAACGGCCACGAGATGATGTCCAGGATAGTCGGGACAGGCTGTATGGCAGCATCCGTTATCGGGACCTTTGCCGCAGTTGAAAAAGATGCCGTCAAGGCGGCAGCAAGCGCCCTGTCCTGCTTCGGGATAGCAGGGGAACTTGCCGCTCTTGACTCGACCGAACCCGGGACCTTTAAGGTACGCCTGTTTGATCACGCCTATAGCCTGGATGAACAAACGATCAAGACCCGCCAACGGATTACATGATACGGGGATATTATTTCATAACCGATGCCTGCTTAAGCCGCCATGGGATCCTGCATGACGCCCGCGCTGCCGTGCGTGCCGGCGTTCCGGTGATCCAGTACCGGAATAAATATGCCGGCGCGACGACACGGTATGCCGAGGCGCGCGCCTTGCGGATGATCGCTCGAGGCGCCCTTTTCCTTATTAATGATCATATTGACCTGGCCCTGGCCGTGAATGCCGACGGTATCCATTGCGGTCAGAATGATACGCCGTATCAACTCGCGCGTAAACTCCTCGGCCCCCATAAGGTCATCGGAGTAACCGTCCACACCCTGGAGGAGGCTAACACCGCGGAAAAAAACGGTGCGGATTATATAGCGGTAAGCCCTGTTTTTAAAACAGGAACCAAACGCGATGCGGGAAGACCGTGCGGATTGTCCCTGGTGAAGGCTGTCCGTAGTGTCTCGTCCATTCCCATAGTAGCGATCGGCGGGATCGATCTTGTTAATGCCCCCTCGGTTATCGCGGCAGGCGCCCACGCTCTATGCGCCATAAGCGCTGTCGTAACACGGAGCGATGTCGGACGCGCAATAGGAAGATTCCAGGATCTCTTTGATACCAACCGTCGAGCCTAATCGTTCGTGATTAAAGCCCTCTTCAGCGTATCGCCGAGCCTGCCCTTGGCAACCTCGCGGACTATGATACTCCGTAAAAGTCGCGGAGACGCCTGAAGGAACGACGCGAACTCCCTTAAGGTAAAAAGGCGGATGGCTAAGAGCTTATGCGCGATCTTGAGAAGGCACCAGGGCGTGTAAAACAGGAATTTGATACGACGCCCTATTTTCTTAAGGCGCGCATGGCTATAAGTATCCGAATAGAGCGCCCCGGTATCCGTCACATGATATCCCGGCGTTGCGAGGGCCAGCTCTTTGAGGGGCGAGAATTTTTCTATCCGCAATTTCTGAAACGTAATCGAATCGACCCTGATCTCTTTGGCGAACGTCGCGATCGCGATCATCTCCTCTTCGGTCTCGCCGATATTTCCGTAAATAAAATAACCGTGATAATATATAGGATATTTCTTGAGCACCTTGAATGCCTGCCGTATCGTTTTCGAATCAAAACCTTTGTTCATCTGCGCCAGGATCCGGTCATGAGGGGACTCCAGGCCGATCAAAAGGATCTTAAAACCGGCCTTCACGATCTTTTCCAAAAGCTGCGGATACCGGGCAATCTCGATGCGGGCCTGGGCAATGAACCTTTTCCGTATGCCCCGGGCAATAATGGCATCACAGATCTGTTCGGCCCTCTTGGGATTGGCAAAAAAATTATCATCGCTGAAAAGGATCGCATCCGCCGAAAGGCCTTGTATTTCCTCTATTACAGAGTCAACGCTCCGCGCGGCATAGTCCCTTTTTTGTCCGAGCGGGTTCAAACTGAACGTGCAAAACTTGCACGTATAAGGGCATCCCCGCGCGCTCAAGACAGAATCCCATGAAAGGTTTGTCACATTAATGCCGTTCAGCGTCATATGATACGTGTTTCGCCGTAAACGACGGTCCGGTGCAGGGATGGTGTCGACATCCTGAAGAGGTCGGTTGCCGTTATGAACGACCGCACCGGCAGTCCGGTAGGACAAGCCCAGTATAGACGGCAGCGGGACACCGAGCAGTATTTCCCGGGTGGTCATTTCCCCTTCCCCCCTGACTATAATATCGATCGTTGGGCAGCGTTTAAAAAGGGTCTCGACCTCTTCAGTCGCTTTATAGCCGCCCACAACAAGGGTCGGGCCATCCGGCATACGATTTAAGAGCTTGACGATCTCTTCAAACTGCCGGTCCCACCCTATGCCGACGAACACGATATCGATCTCCCTCACAATAAAAGCCATAAGCTTATCGATATCGGTCAATTCATTCTCATAACGGAGGTCCAGGAGAGTGACGGTATCCGCAAGCCCGCGCGCGCTGGTAGCGACATATTCGAGCCCGGTCGGAGGGAACAGCCTCATGATGCTGGTAGCCGTGCTTTCGATATAGGGGTTTAAAAAAAGCGCGTGTTTATATTTCATTAGGTCATTATACTCTATAGCGGTAAAAACTCAATAAATTGTTGAAAACCCTTCAGGGCTTCGCAACATTGCATAAAGCATTTGGCAATTCATGTTTTTTAGGATATAATCTACACGACACCATACCTTCAAGCGGAATAACGTATGAATAATGAAAAAAGCATTCTTCTGATCGACAGTGATACGAATTTTCTGACCACAACCAGGCATTTTCTGGAAAACTGGCATTTTCACGTTACCACCGCATCCTCGGCCTGCGAAGGGCTTGAAAAGATACTCTCGTCAAAACCCGACCTAATCGTAATGGATATCGATATGCCGACCATGTCAGGGCACGAGATCTGCGCCCGGCTCAAGGCACATGAAGAAACTCGGCACATCCCCATCATAATCTTAAGCAGCCGTAACGATACCATGGACAAGGTCGAGGCGCTGAATCTCGGCGCAGCGGATTATATTTACAAAGGCGTATCGCCCGAGGAATTGCATGCCCGTATCAAGGTTATAATACGCGAAACATCTCCCGAAGGGAAAGACGGCATAGCCTATGAAAAGAGTAAAAGGATATTAGAGCTCAGAAACATATTGGACAGGAAGGAGCTACGCACCCTCTATCAACCGATCGTCAATCTTGCGACACGCCAGACGCTCGGATATGAATCCCTGGTCCGCGGCCCCCAGGGGAGCGACCTGGAAAACCCTCTGACGCTCTTCGCAACGGCATCCGAAGCCGATATGTATTTTGAACTTGATAAAATGTGCATATATCTTACGCTTGAACGCGCAGATTTTTTATCCAACCAGCAGATACTTTTTATTAATGTCAACCCCGATACGCTGGGCAACAACGATTTTCAGGGTATGCAATTTCTCCATAACACGCCGCTGGCACCTTCGCAACTGTGCCTTGAACTGACCGAGCGTACCGGTTTTGAGAATTTCACTCAGCTGACGGCCAATCTCGAACGCTACCGGTTAAAAGGCATGAAGGCCGCGATCGACGATATCGGCGAAGGATATTCCAGCCTCAAGGCCATTGCAGAACTTAAACCGGAATATATGAAGATCGATATGGCCCTCATACGCGGGATCGACGTGGACGAAGTGCGGGTGAGCATTGTATCGCTCCTGGTCGATTTTGCCCGCAAGGTTAAAAGCCAGCTTATCGGCGAAGGTATCGAGACCGAAGCCGAATATAGAACCCTCATGTCCCTGGGTATCAAATACGGACAGGGATATTATTTCGCAAAACCGCAAGATGCCTCTGTCTTTCGCACCAGCCAACAATAAGGGCGTCTTAAAAAAGACGCCCTTATGATGCCATAGGCACAACAACCGGATTATTGAGCTTTTCTTCGCAGAGACAAACCTTTGGCCTTTGCCGCGCCGTCTTTGATACCGTTGCTTATATTCTGAAAACCCGGAACGGTCTTGGCGGTTTTTATTTTATCCTGATCGCGGACCTTGAAATCCTTTAAGGAATCCCCGACACTTTTGACGAGGTTATCGCCCTGATATTTGGCTCCTTCAGCCGCAAATGCAGGCATAAGTCCTATCACAAACATGACCGCCACCATAAGACACACAAACTTTTTCATCTATTCCTCCTTTCTTCCGTGATTAACAATTGACGAACATACGACAAGTATACACTCAAAACCACGATTGTTCAATACCATTGAGCGGCAGATATCCGACCTCAGACGTCTTGTATCGTTTTAAACTGCATGCCGCCTAAAAAAACCGTTATCTTTTCCCCTTTTGGCGGGACCAGGGTAAGGGGCTTCATCCACACTATCCGGGCCTGGCATTTTACGGAGACCTTGCCATTATACGATTCCATCGAGACCGTGATATCAGCCCCCGGATACAAGGGCTCATCGCCTTCAAAACCCAGGCCGGCCGGGGAAATATCTATGCACCGCGCAGAGACCGGACGGTCCCTGCCGGCGGCCATCATGGTCATATCGCCGATACAAAACCTGCGCTGGTAGAGGCGGCGTTCGTCGGCATCGTCAAAGAAGAACGATTCGAGTATAAACCTGGCATAACGGTAATGTTTGACCTCGTCTTCGATGATCGTATCGCAAACGCTGATAATGCGGGTATCGTCCGTTTGCGCCTTTAGACGATACTGAGCATAGATCATGCCCCGTTCCAGGACGGATATTTGTTCAAAATATTCGCGATAGTCCTTTTTCGTAAACATAGGATCAGTATTCCTGAATGGTTCCGGCCATTTCCTGCAAAATAGCCTTATGTCGCCGCGAATCTTCTTTAATAGTCCGGAGCATTTGAAGCACGACCTTGCGGTCCCCTTCATTAAGGTCGGCCAAGAACGCGTTGTCGTCAAGAAATTTCGATACCATGCCGATCGCGTTCTCTTCTGCCGTAAGACATTTTTTAAGACTTTCCACAAATGCGTTATTTTCTTTCATAGCCTTCCTTATCCACGATAGTTCATTATATCCACAAACACTTTCCAAATCAACTCATTTAGGTGTATTAAGTATACGTGCCACCATCATGCTTGCCACATTATCGCCTACGGCATTAACCATCGTCGCCGGCGGGTCCACCAGCGTACCGACCATAGAGATAACCGGCAGGGCCTCCAGCGGGAAACCATAAAGGGTGACAATCATCAGCTCGCCTAAAAAACCGCCGCCGGGTATACCGCTCATGACAATACCGCTGACCAGCGAAACGCCGATCGCACTTACAAAAGTCTCTATGCCGGAAAAATTCATATTGAAAAGCCCGAACAATAGCGATATCTTCAGCATGGCCGAAAGGCAGGACCCGTCCATATGGACCGTCGCGCCGATGGGTATTACCACTTCCCTTATATCTTCGGGAACACCGATGCGTTCGGCGGCTTCGAGATTCGCAGGAATAGCCGCAAAGCTGCTCCCCGTCGCGAATGCGGTCAGGGACGGAGGGATAATATTCGCCCAAAATTTTACCACGCCGTGCCGCCTGCCGGCGAGGTAAGCATATGCCGAAAACCCGATAAAAAAATAAAGCAGCGCAACCGGGTAATAGATGACTACCGCGCGAAAATAAGACCCCAGGAGCTGGGGCCCGAAAACTCCCACGAGATATGCGAAATACGCGCCCAGGCCTATCGGCGCATACAGCATGATAAATCCCAAAACCCTGGTCATAACATCGTTGCCCGAGACAAGGAACTGCCTGAACGCCGCTCCTTTTTCCCGCGCAGCCAGCGCCGCCAGGCCGATAAGCAGGGAAAAAAATATCAGGGCAAGCATATTCTTCTTCACAAGGAGGTTGCCGAATTCGGGCACCGTAAGCGCGGTAACAAACTGTTCCGGGATCGAAACGGTCCCTTTGACATCAACAGGCGTCAAGGCCATGGTCATCCCTTCGGCAGGAGGATACGCCTTGACGCCGACAAGCATAACACACGACGCGATGATACCTGTCCCGATAAAGACCAGCATCATATATCCGAGTATTTTCCCCAGACGCCTGGCGTCAGGCATGACCGCAACGGCCGATGAGAGAGAAAAAAACACCATGGGCACAACCGCCGTAAAAAGGAGATTCAGGAAGATATCCCCGAACGGCTTAAAAAACGAAGCGCGTGACTTGAAGGCAATGCCCAGGCACGAGCCGATAATGATCGAGACTATCAGCGCCAGCGAAAAGGCATAGTTTTTAAGGAATGTTTTTAGTAAACCGCCAATGCCACGGTTCATAGGTCAGCCCGTCTTTCGAATCTTTCGGGTAGGAAAGCTCAAAACCGTATTTTCCGGCGTTCTTCACAAGCCACCGGTATTCAGGAAGATCCTCGAACTCTTTCGGATCGTCTTCGCCGTTAATGCCTTTCTCATTTATAAAGTCTATCGCCTGGTGCCGCGGATCACCGTGTTCGCTGTAACCGGGCAGCGCGACATACTTTACCGTCTCACGTATGGAATAGCCGTGGTTTTTGAGGTAAAAAATAAAGAGATACAGTTGATGAGCGCTTGAGCGGTAGCCGGATTCCACGTAAAGCCGCCTTCCGATACTCTTTTCCATATCGCCCATCATGACCTGATAATAATCATAAACAATTATCGGCAAATATTGCGGGGCGATCTCTTTGGCTTCAGGTCGGTCCTTGGCCTTGACTATCTGCCCCTTGACAAGGATCATCCCCTTGCCGCCTGTCGCCATCCCGCGGAAAGGGATCTTAACGCCTATTTTTTTTGCCGGGAGATGTCTAAAAACACTGAGGATGGTCCGGTCCTTTTTCCCGAGACGGGCATACAGCGACTCGAAGGTCAGGGTCGGAAGAGTGCCTTCTTGTTCCCGCGCCGTAATGAACGGCGACAGCCTGGTGATGAGCTCCTTCACATCGACGATCTGGCGTTCTGAAAGCCGGTCGAGATCGACAAGGGCGCAGCCGCGGTCAGCGCCGAAACACACGACCGCGGCGACGACCACGGCAAAAGAAAATGATCTAACGCATCTGATCAATGTCACTCATCACCTTCGACAACAATTTCTATTTTCCTGATATTACGGGGGAGGGACATTGCCTTGCCCTCGTTTATCTCATAGCTCCATTCATCATAATCAAAGCTGCAGGCATAACACCGCTCTTGAGATTTGCCGTCGAACTTTATCACGAACCCGCCCTCGGCCATGGTACCTCCTGCCGTTTCTCGGCTACCCCCAACGTAACGTGATTCGTTGGGGTGCCGTTTCTCGGCTACCCCCAACGTAACGTGATTCGTTGGGGTGCCGTTTCTCGGCTACCCCCAACGTAACGTGATTCGTTGGGGTGCCGTTTCTCGGCTACCCCGCTATATCAAGCATATAGGTAATG
>JAQURW010000011.1:2753-19910 GCA_028715425.1 Candidatus Omnitrophota bacterium | reverse complement strand
CATGAACAGGCCGGTCAGATAACTGCCCAAGAGGCGATTATTGTAGAAAAAGACGCGGTAATCCTCGAACAAAAGTCAATCATAAGCCGGAAGGAAGCGATTATACATGAACAGGCCGGTCAGATAGCCGCCAAAGAAGCGGTTGTTGTAGATAGAGATGCGGCAATTCGCGGGAAAGATTCGGTAATCCGCGAACGGGAGTCGGAGATAATAAGGCAAGATACGGTTATTAACCTGCAACGGAACATTATAACTGCCGGAGAAGGGCAGATCAGACAGTCTGCCGTGGCCCTTGCTGTTATGAAAAATTCGGTTACGTATAAAATCGGGAACATGTTTGTATACCCTTTCAGGCGGCTACAGACGATAATAGGATCATGGATGTCCGTGCCGAGGTATTCGATCGATACGGTAAACGGGACGCCTGTTTATAATAAAAAGTCCCGGGTCGTTATTAATGACGATGCCCATTGCATAACCGTTCAGGGGTGGGCTGTCGACAGTGTAGCGAGGAACATTGCCTCAGGCGTTTATCTTGAGTTGGGCGGGCATCTCTTCAAAGCGCAGTACGGATCGGACAGATATGACGTCGCGCTCCTGTACGATATTCCACAATACAAGGCATCAGGTTTTTATTGCGAAATACCGACTGCCGGTATTCCTCGAACAACGCATAAACTTTCGCTCAAGGTATTGACCAGTGACGGCAGAAGGTGTTATCATGCGAGGAACAGGATCAAAATAATATTTAACCGATGAAGACTATACCGCTCAGAACTGTCATTGATTCAGGCTGGTATCCCGTGGAGAGGGATGCCAGCGGCGAATTTGCGCATTCGAAAAAATATGCCGGCCTGCATTTTCCTGCCGGCCATAACGGCCTTGCCCTCGACTTATACGGGAGTCCCCGGGATCTGTTGAAGGTGAAAGTCGAGCATAAGGGGCAGGTCGTCTATTCTGCCCCTTCGGGAAATACCTTCACTCTCAGGGTGCCGTCCGGTGTCGGATCATGTACACTCGAGCTTGAACACGAATGGGTCCCGAAAACGGTGTTGGGAAATACGGACAAAAGGCGTCTAGGGCTGTGTTTACGCAGGGTATATGCCGATGAAACGTTAGGCCCGTCTCAGAATGACAGTTCGCTACACATCGACATCGCGCTGACCGACGCATGTAACATGAACCCGCCGTGCGTAATGTGCGTGGACCGGAATCCAACCAATACGACACGTGGCCTCTTTATGAGACAGGATATACTGCAAAAGATGAAACCGTTCCTTATCCGTGCGCGAAGTGTCGAGCTGCAAAGTAACGGTGAACCGCTTCTTTTTCCGGGGCTTATCGCCATGATCCGTGAATTGAGCGTGCACGGGGTTGTTGTCCAGTTTACGACCAATGGCTTACTTTTGACCGAAGAAATGAGCCGACAACTCATTGAGGCCGGGCTGGCGAGGATCTTTGTGTCACTCGATGCCGCAACGCCTGGTACCTATGGTAAAATCAGGAGAAACGCCGACTTTGAAGGACTGGTAAGGAACCTTGAAACACTGGCGCTCATGAAACGGCATTTATCGACGAAAAATCCGCAGGTCCTCATCAGTATGATCGTTATGAAGGAGAATATCGGGGAGGTGCCGGCGTTCGTAGAGTTGGCCCGCAAAGTACAGGCGTCAGTGGTCTTTTTTCGCCTGCTCCTGCCCGTCAAGAAAAATTATGAAGTCAATACGGAACGATTTCGTTTTAACTATTTTGAGCAGAGGATCGATCCCGGTACCGAAAGTTTCAGGGGTCTTATGCGCTCGGCATATGCAAAGGCCAAGGCATATGGGATCGCCGTTCTTAGCGATAATCCGGAAATAACCCGCGCGGTGTCTTACGATGAAAGCGATCCGGCAACGAGGGCAAACACGGTACAGTTTACTATGGCAGGCGACACTTCTATCGTGGGCTATGAGAAACATTATCCGAAACCGAAATGCATGTTTCCGTGGGAAAGACTGTTGGTATATCTGAACGGGGATGTGCGATTTTGCTGTTTGTCTAAGGGGGCTTTGGGAAACCTGGATTCCCAGTCTATTGAAACGATATGGAACAGCAGGCAAGCCCGGTCGATCCGGCAAGGGCTTTTGGATAATAACATCCCTGAAGAATGCTCGTCGTGTTACATCGTCGTTCCGCAACAACAATTATGGAAAGATATATTGAAGGAAGGGATATGAAAAAAGACCATGTTTCGATAATTATCGTTAATTTTAACGGCCGCGGATATCTCGAACGATGTCTTTCCACCGCCATGGAGCAGAAATTCGACCGGGAGCGCTATGAGGTCATCATGGTTGATAACGGCTCGACGGACGGTTCGGTCGAATATGTCAGGAAGATGTTTGAAAAGGTAAAGATCATCCGGAGTAACAAGAATAATTTCGCGTATGCATGCAACCTGGGTGTAAAGGAAGCCGAAGGGGACTATTGTCTCCTGGCCAATAATGACATGTCATTTTCACCCCTGTGGCTTGGCGAACTTTTTCGGGTCATATCGGAAAGGCCCGATGCCGGAGCGGTCCAGAGCAAGATACTCCTGGAAAACGGTAAAATAAACAGCCTTGGCGTGATGGAGACCGGCCACCGTTATTTCAAAGACATCGGGTTCGGCGAAGAAGATACCTCGGACGGCCGCGTCAGGAGTGTAGGGTATATTTCGGGAGGCGCGACGCTTTTCAGGAAGGAACTGATAGAGAAAGCGGGCCTATTCGACGAAGATTTTATAATGTATGTCGAAGACGTCGATATGAGTTACCGGCTTAAACAGGCCGGTTATACCCTCTTGGTCAACCCGAAAAGCTGGGCGCATCACCGCTATCGGGGGACAGGGGGCGCGGGGCTTTCGGCATATTTTTGCTCCCGCAACCGCTACGGTTTTATCGCGAAACATTTCCCGGCTGAATTCAAACAATCGTTTGACCATTGCCAGTACTTTATCGGGAAGCGTAAAAAGGAGTTCTATCGTGCGGCGCAGTTCGGCATATACAAGCTCTATAAACATCATCCCGCCGTTATTACGGATCCGCAGTATCAAGACGCGGTAAAACGGTCGATGGCCGTATTGCTGGGCCGGGATGATGTCGACCGTCTCTTCAGGCAGGTCGAGACCTGTTTTTCCCTGCGAAGGCCGAAGATCGGCATATTCGATCAGGTCATACATCTTATCGGCGGAGGTCAAAAGCTGAATGCCCAGATCGCCAGATCCCTCCAGGACGACTATGAGGTCGATATGCTCGGGGTAAAGGATTTTGACCTGTCGCAGATCCTGGAGAGGGACGGTATCGACCTTCGAAAGAGTTCCTATGTCAAGGTAGATATCGGCTATGAGAAAAATGACAAGGCAGACCTCTTTGACCCCGGCATGGTCGCTCCGCCGGAAAAGAACTATTATGAAGAAGTGTCCCGGCAGAGCAGCCGGTATGATATATTTGTCAACGGCAACATGCTTCCCCAGGTTTCCCCACGCTCACCGTTCTCTGTTTTTTTCTGCCATTTTCCCGATATGAATAAGACCGATTATTTCTACGTCGATGAGTATACGAAGATACTGGCGAACTCGTCGTACACTGCCGGGCATATCGAAGAGCGGTGGCGGCTCTCACCGGACGCGGTAGTGTATCCGCCGGTCGATGCCTTTTACCGGGAGCGTGAAAAAAAGAATGTCATTCTTTCAGTGGCGCGGTTTGAACCCGGCGGGACCAAAAAACAGCTTGAGATGATCCAGGCATTTAACGAGCTTTGCCGTTCGGTGAAGAAGGTCCGGGAGGAATGGACCCTGTGCCTTGTCGGCGGGGCGGCCCGGACAATTTATCTGGACAAGCTTGTCGGGAATACCTATCTGGCACAGGTCAGGGATGCGGTCCGAAAAAGCGAATTCAAGGACAGGATATCCCTCAAGGTCGACCTGCCGGTGAGCGATCTGAAAAAGATAATGGCGGAATCCAGGATATTCTGGCATCTGTGCGGGTTAGGCGCTACCGAGCCGCGGGATGTCGAACACTTCGGTATGGCCGTTGTCGAAGCGATGCAGAACCGCGTGGTCCCGATCGCCTTTAACGGAGGCGGACAACGGGAGGTGATCTCCGAAAACGGCAAAAACGGTTTTCTGATAAAAAGCCTCAGGGAATTAAAAGAGGTTACCTTATGCTTGATCGACGATCCCCGGCGTATGTCCCTGGTAGCGGCGGCCTCGTTCGAACGGTCGAAGGTTTTTTCATATCAGAATTTTTCCGGCCGTATAAGGAGTCTGATAGAGGGGTTGACCCGGGAGTTTTCGGTTGTAGTGCGTGATACCGTGGAAGAGGAGGTAGGCCCTTTGCCGGCCTCAGAAGCGCCGGTAAACGTGACGCCCGGGGAGACCGAAAAGAAGGGGACATCCCATAAGGCGGCACGGGAATTTGTGTCATCGGCAATGGGCGGCTTGCGGTTGGCCGTGAACCGCGCCGATACATTCCGGCTTGCGATGGATGAGACAAAAACGGTTTTAGAGCGTCTGGTGAAAAAAATGATCCATCTACCGCTCAGATTTTACACCTTTCGCCAGAGCGCCTTTAATGAAGCCATAACCGGCGTGACAACGGTGCTAGCCGAACGGATGATCCGTATCAATGAGGAGATATCGACGATCCGTGAAGAGCTGCAAGCGTTATCGGCTGAGCACGAGAAGCTGCGTAAGGCGATCGATGATCGAGAGACTCACAGCGCGGATATCCGGGCCGACTATGAGCGGCTGAAGTACGCCTATACGCAACTAGAACTGCGTTTAAAACGCATGCAAGAGGAGTCAGCATTTATGACCAAGGATATCGAACGATGATCCGCCTGCATATCGCGGCATTTTTTTTGATCGCCCTTATAGGGCTTACCGTATATGGCGCTATTTTAGGCGCCCCCTTCCAACTGGACGATAACGACTTTGTACTCGACAACCCGGTGATCAAGAACCTCGCGAACGTCACCGATATGTGGAACTATACCCCGCGAAAATTTCTTACCTTCCTTACGTTTGCGTGTAATTATGCTTTCGGAAAAAACGACCCTTTCGGATATCACCTGGTCAATCTGTTCCTTCACATCATGACGGCATATTTTCTTTACGGTATTCTGAGTGTATTGTCGAGCCTTCCGGCCGTCCAGAGCAAGGGGCGGGCCCCTTTCGTGGTGGCCTTATTCGGGGCGCTTATCTTTTTAGTTCATCCCATACAGACGGAATCCGTGACGTATATCTGGCAAAGGTCGACCGTGCTGTCGGCTTTTTTTTATCTGGCGTCTTTCTTTATGTATGTGACCGGGAGGGCGTCAAGGCGCCCATGGTATTACGGCATAGCGCTCGTATTGTTCATTACGGGATTCTTCGCCAAGGGCGATATCGTGATGTTGCCGTGCGCGATCATCCTTTGCGAGATACTTTTTTTTAATGTTTCATGGGGCTCTTTGAGGAAGATCCTCGTGAAAAGCTGGCCGATTTTAGCGGTGATCGCTTTAGGCGCGCTACTGAACCTGGCTGCGATAAACACAGGGCTCAAGAATGAATTCTTTTTTAGCGGAACCGGTGATATCCCGCGGGGTATCTATCTCTTGACGCAATTTCGTGTTGTCGTGCGCTACCTGGCGCTTGTCCTGGTCCCCCTGGGGCAGAACGTAGACCATTATGTTGTTCTCGCCAGCCATGGATTCTTTGAGCCGCGGACTTTAGTGTCGTTGGCGCTGGTGACGGCCGCGATCATTGCGGCGATATTCCTGTTTCGAAGGAATTACCGCGTGGCTGCTTTCGGTATATTGTTATTTTTTATTAACCTTATCCCGACATCCAGCATATTTCCTTTATCGACCGTTATGTTTGAGCACCGCTTGTATCTTCCCATGATGGGCTTTTCCATATTTTTATCATCGCTTGTCATGGATGCCATAACCAGCCGGATTTTCAGGAACATCGCGATGTCCGTAATACTGGCGGCCTTATGCTTTTTAACCATGGCGCGGAATACGCTCTGGTGCTCCCCAACGCGTCTCCTGGAAGATGCGGTCATGAAGTCGCCCCTGAACGCACGGCCTCATCTTATGCTTGGTGCCGTATATTATAAGCTGGGAAATACCGATCGGGCCCGGCAGTTGTTCGAAAGGGCTATTGCCCTGTCGCCGCGGTATCCCGATCCCTATAATAACCTTGGCCTCATATTCATGGACCGCGGAGATACTGCGGGCGCTGAAAGGGCTTTTCGAAAGGCCCTTCTTCTCAACGAGAGCTTTTCTGAGCCTTATATCAACCTGGCGCATCTCGCCGTGTCGATGGGTGATTACGACAGCGCCGAACGCTTATTGAAAAGGTCATTGCGGTACCGGCTTTCCGATAAGGCATTGACCAATCTGGGTACGATCTGTTTTTTGACCGGCAGAGGCAAGGACGCAGAGATGTTTTTTAGAAGCGCCTTAAGGGTAAATCCCGAAAGTAATACCGCGCTCTATAATTTAGGCAATTTGTACGCGTCAGAAAATAAATATACGGACGCCGTTACGATGTATGAGACAGCGCTCCGTATTAAACCTGATATGGTCGATGCCTATAGTAATCTCGGCATAGTTGCATACCGGATGAATGATCTCCAAAGGGCAGCGGATTCATTGCGAAAAGCCGTTCTCCTGTCGCCTCAAAGGCCGGATATATATGAGAAATTGGCGACCGTATATGATGCGTTGGGGAACAAGGAAAAAGCTGTGCGCTGCCGGAAGAGGGCCTTGGCCTTCATGAAGCATTGATCCCGATCCTTTTTTATATGCCTTTACAGGTTCCTGATCGAACTCGTGCCTATCCTTAGTATTGTCCTTGCGTTATGCTGGGAGGAGATCATACACAATAACAGCGTTCTCAAGGCTATATTTTTTATTTTATTGTTCTTCTCGGTATATAATAATTTTCTGGGATCTTACTGGAGCAGGTGGGAGTTTAATGCCGTGCCCGATAATATCAACCAACATCCGGAACGTTTGTGGGACGTGAAGGATAGCGAGTTGGTGCGGGATAACGCAAAGTTATTCCGGTATCTTCGTGCCCGGGTGTCGGATGGCCGCTGGCGCTGATATACGGACTGTTTTTGAAAAAGAACCTGGCGATGCTTGCGGCATGTATGAATGTTTCTCTGGATAACGGTTTAAGGCGGCTTCGCCGCTGGTGGACATGCACGGCATCGCCTGCCTCGGCTGCGTAATCGACGGTCCAGCCGGCCATATTCAAACGCAGGCAGAGGTCTGCATCCTCGCAGTATAAGAAATAGCCCTCGTCGAATCCGCCCATCGCTTCGAACGAGTCCCTTCGTACCATAACGAAAGCGCCGGTAAGCCAGGGGACGCTTTTATTGACCGTATGGTCGTGCCCTGCCATGAGATATTGTTTGTTTAAGAAATGAGCCGCGCGCGCGGAATATTTTTCCAAGGCCCGCATAACGAGAAATGAAGGCCGTAAATATTCCCGGCAGGAGTACTGGATACTCCGGTCGGGATTTAATAACCGGCATGATGCTGCGCCGGTCCCGGGGTTCCGGCGCATAAATCGTATGAGGTTCCGGATGACGCCTTGTTGCGGGAAAGCATCGGGATTCATGAAAAGGATGAACGGATAACGGCTTTTCCGGAAACCCTGGTTACAGGCGCGCCCGTAGCCTATATTCCGCTTGTTATAGATAACGGTTATGTCACCGCGATAGCCCTTGAGAAGATCCGGCGTCTTATCCGTCGAATTGTTGTCGATGACGATTATCTCCGGCTGTTCGAGCGATTCGTCGGCAAGGAGATTATTCAGACAATCGACGATGAATTTATCCGAGTTGTACGTCGTTATGACGATCGTTGCCTTATGCGCGCTTTCCATGGTTACATTATAATATAAAAATGCCTTATATGATAGAAAAGATTAACCTAGAACCCGCACCGCGCCAGATACCCTGACGTAATGCAGGTGCCGCATAACGTATGCGGCGGTCCTCCCGAAAATGATGCGCGCATGGAGCGATAGACGCCTCCATTCCAGATCTCGCCGAAATCCGTATCTTTGATGGACCCCGCGACGGGATGCGACGGTTCGCAGCAGGGGAAGATATCGCCGTTATTGTCCAGGTAGGCGCGTTCCCACAGGAAGTAGCAATACTTGAATGTTTTTTTTTGTTGTACCTGGCCGCCCGCCGCCCAATAGGATACCGGCAGGCATAACGTTACATTCAGCTTTTCTGCCAATGCCATTGCATCGCGTAATATCTTGTTTGGTTCTTCTCCGGTTACGTCCAGGGCCTCATGCTCCATTGCGTTCGTGTGGGGTATCATATAGGAGACCAGGAGCCTGTCGGCGCGCATGTCTTTCGTAAATCGTATCATTTGCGCCAGGTCATGGAGGTTTCTTTTCATGATGACCATACCGATGTTAAAGACCGGCCGCTCGGCAGGAGGGAGCCCCAGGCGGAATTTCTGAAAAAGCCGCATGTTTTCCACCACTTCGGAAAAATCCGCGCCGATCCTGATCGATTCGTACGTTTTCCTGAACGGAGAATCGAAGGAAAATTGGACGGAGAAGGCGTTCCTGACCAGGGTATCGAGCCGGCCTTTTTTTGCATTCAAGAGCGTGCCGTTGGTGATCAGGTCTATCCTGACGCCGTACCGTTCGGCCAGCTCCAGCTCGAGATCCAGCCTTTTCGACATAAGCGGCTCGCCGGCAGTGTTGAGTTGAAGGATACGGGCGGTCGGGAATGTCTGATCGGCGAATTTTATAAGATATTTTTCTTCGATCGGCGACCGCTTTATTTTATCAGTGAGCCGATTGATGCACATAATACAAGTGAGATTGCAGGAATGGTCGGTCCCTAACCCTACAAAAATAGGGAGGGATCTTAACGCGGTTCGCCGGTATATCAGATCATCCTGATAATGGCGGTAATTGTTCTTTTTTTCTTCACTTACGTATTTGATGGTTTGCATGTTAAGCCTATAATGATGAACGCGGCACTGTAAAGGCATATTGCCAGGTTGATCGTTTTGGTGAACCCGATGTTCATGGCCAGGATCACGGCTACTATGGAGCCGAGGACCGTGAATATCCCGTTCAGCGACCAATAGAGCGGGATCATGTTCCGGTATCCGGCCCCGGCCAGCCTGATCCCGATAGGAAAGGGCATACCCATAACGATGCCCATAATGATCAGGAGGAGAACAGATACCAGTATCCTGAATGTGATGCCTATGCCCAGCAGTTTCTCGAATAGAGGGTAGAGCGATAGATTATAGCATAACAAGATCGCCATGACCGCCAGGAGTGCCGTTCTGACGGCGGATCGCAGTTCCGTATCCATGAGCTTCGCCGTAAGGGAACTGCCGGCCCCTGCCGCAACGAGCAGCGAAAATAGCACAACGATAATCGAATATACCGGATGGCCCAGGAAAAGTATGAATTTTTGCATAAAAGCGATCTCGGTCAGGATAAAACCAAGGCCCAGGAGAGAAAAGTAGCCGGCATATAAAAGCTTGTTTTGAGTGTCGCCTTTGAACAACTCTTTTTTATTAATGATCACCGGAACGACTATAAGCAGTACACTCAATAGCGAACTGATAATGAAGAGACCGTATAAGAGAAAAACACCGCCGTCGAGGATCGCACCGGTAAGGACTTGAGGCACAGAACGGAACGGGACCTTATTGAAAAAAAACGGGCTGTCATCAGTCGACGGCCGTAACGCCCTGTTCTGGGGGGCGTTAAGGAAGGCGGCCAGGTCCGGGGCTTCGATCAGGCCGGCGTAGCCGTTGACATGCCTGGTGCCCGGCAGATACAGTATCTCGAATTTCATCGCTTCGGCAAGGCGGGCTATCGTAGTGAGCTCAGGGCCGGTGAAGGGAGATCGTTTAAAAATCACATTGACGATATGGTCGCCTTTTATCAGGACAAGGTGTTTGCGGCAATCGTTGACCGACAATTTTTCGCATGCTTTTAAAAAAATGATCGTAAGCTTGCGGGCATCGGCAGGACTGTCCCATCGGGAAACGGTCAAATAACCGTTTTCCGTAAGATGCCCGATGTATTCGGCGATCGCCTCGACCGTATAGAGGTTGTTTTCTGACAGCGAATACGCGCCGGCATTCGATGCAGCCCAGGTGTCGACCAGGGATGCCTGTATACAATCGTAACGGTCCTTTGAATTCCTGATGTAACTGCGGGCGTCATCGGTCACGACATCGACATTAGTGAGGCAATAAAGCCCTCCCGAATAGCCTTTAAACCGCTTTTTCATGACATCGTTGGTTATGATCGGGTTGACTTCTACACCGGTTATTTTTTTGCTCCCGAAAAGGAGGGCCGTTAAAATGTCTCTGCCGCCGCCGGGGCCGATTACCACGACGTGTGAGAACGGCGACAGGTGATAAGCAAAAGACGACACGTCATATTTCAGAAAATCAACCTTCGTGAGATCGCCGTCAAACCTGGTAATAGGGGTGTAGGCATCCGCGTCGATCTGCATATTGAGTTTGGGCGGATAAGGGCCGTGGTAGGCAGGGCTCATGCCCCAGCCGAATTGTTCAGGTATAAGGTTTGTCTCGTTGCCGAAAACACGAACCATGGAAAATGAGTTCCATTTGGCGTAGAGATTGTTCATTATTTTGCCTTTGGCCCTGGCGATCGATATCGCGTTAGACCGGCAGTTACCCTGAAGTAAAAAGATGAAACCGATAAATACGGTAAGGGCAATGGCTGTTTTTTTCCGTCCGGCATTGAGGAGGAGGGCTACCGATGTCATGGTCCCCAAAAGAATGAGCGAATTGATCGGCCCGAGATAATTAATAAATGCCACTGAAAAAAGGGCGCCGGCCCCTGCGCCCGCAAGGTCAAAAAAATACATAATGCCGCTTTCTTTACTGAACTGCATGAAAAGGTAGGCCAGAAAAAATCCTATAAAGAAAAAAGGCAATTGGCAGACAAGGAAAAGGGCCGTTATCAGGGCATAGGTTTTTGCGCCAAACGAAAAAGAAAAACTTATGTGCGGAACGATCAGAAGTATCGGCAAAAAACTTGCCGGTATCGCGAGGACCGTCGCGTAGAGGACCTTGTGCGGCGGGACGGCGCTAATCCTGTTCTTGAGAAGAAAAAGATAGGTCCCGCCCAACGAGAGCCCGAACATGGCAAGCGATACCACAAAAAAGGCGGAATGGTACCATAGGGTAACGGAAAAAATGCGCGTCAGGATTATTTCGGTTGCCAAACCGGCAAAGCTTATCAGAAAAATAGATACAAGAAGCGAGCGTTTTTTGTCCATTAAAGCCTTCCGTGAAGATTAATTATACCATGGGTAGTATCTATTACACAATTATTACATCGTAGTGACATTGAATGTATATCGTTGTGGCATAGTATAACAATATAGTACGGTGAACATGATAAAAAATAGATATATCAGAATATTTATATCCGGCATAACGCTTTCTGCGTTTCTCTTCCAGAATACCGTTACGGCAAACTCTTTTTCAAACCTGCAGACACCGTCCAGGTTTAACGGCATCGTCGCTGGCCAAACCGATTATGAGCTGGCCATAAGAACAGAATTTCTTGCGCATGTTGCCTTGTTCGGCGGGTTCGAACGGTGCAATGTTCCTCTTACCAAGGTCCTCGATAACGGGGCGCGGATCGATATCCTCTTAAATGCGAAGGACCGGGATACCGAACCCGGGAAAGTCATGGTCTCATGCCGGCTTTCCCAGGAAGGCACGACGAGCGAATACCGGATCGTGGTCGATCCGGGAGATAACACCTTTCTGGTGCGCCGCATAGGCCCGGCATTGCCGGTTTCACCGCGCCATGCAAACCATAATTCCATCAATTTTACGGCTCTCTACGGCGGGACACGGCCTATCATGCCGGTCATCGACGACCCGGATTGCCTGCCCGGAGGCGAATATTACCGGACGGCTCTGGAAGGGGAGGGTCATAACGGCGCGGGTTTTCAGGGGATCAACGCCATTGTGAAAAAGGTCCTGGAAGAAGAAAGGATGTCGGTCCTGGATGCGCCGATAACAGTCGAAAAAATAGACCAGAATCCTGTCGTGACCGCACAGCTTACGTCGCCTGGTAATTTTATACCCGGCATAGCGGTTAATGAGGCCTTCGTGAGCCTTATTGCATTCCAGCTCAAGAACCGCTATGATTCGATAAACCTGGTCGATCCCTATACCAAAAAAAGATCTGATGTGGTTACCAGCGAGATCTATTCTGTGGCGATCCATGAGATAAGGGCCCATCTGAAGCAACATCTGCCGGAACTCCAGGCCCAAAGCGAACGGGGCAGGAGTTACCGCGATATTAACATCGCGGCAATGGTTTATTATTGGTCCCTGTCGATCCCGACCGATGATCGGCACGAGCTTCTCGAAGCGATCAGGCAGTTCCTGGACGATAATCCGCATCTTTGTCCGGCCGGGCTCAGTCACCACTATCACAATTTTGTCGATGAAATAGAGGTGCAGCGCACTCATAAACGGGTCAGCCGGCCGAGGCGCTATGCCTTTGTAGGGGCTGTCAGACACATCGAGGCCTCTCACATCGAGCCTGAAACGGAACAAGGTCGTGACCGTGCGTATGATGACGGCGATGAGGAAAACGGCACTGACGATACACGTGCCAGGCGCGAGGATCAGCCCCGCGGTACAGAACGATACCTCCAGGCGAGTGCGGTCTGTGATAAGGACAATATTCAAATTTTTAGGAAGGCCCGCTCGATAACACGACGACGACAGGCCGATGCGGAAAAAGCCAAAGTTCTTTGGGCGTGGATACGGAAGGTGGTGCGGTATGGTGTGGGTGACGGCGCCTACTGGGATGCGCCAAGTTCGGAGACGCTCCAGCTCCGCCATGGCTCTTTATTTAATATTGCCAATCTTATGGTAAGCTTGACGCGCAGTCTCGGGATCCCGGCACGCTTCGGTGTCATAAAGGTTGATCGTGAGCTTCTGAAAGACCTTGTGCCGCCGTCTATGTTTGAAAAGATGGGCGCTCTGGAGGATCATGTCGTAGCGGAGGTCTTACTTGAAGATAAATGGGTTTCGTTCGATATCCTTCATCGGGCTCGAGAAGACAAGGTCTTTGCCATGGCCAACCCGGATAAGTTTTGCCTAAGGCACGCCAAAAAAGCAAAACGTGAAGAATACGACCAATTAGAGGCCAAACGGCGGCGGATCATGGTCCAGCAGGGAGGGGATGAGTTTATAACTATACGACAGATCGAGCGCGGGGTTATCGTGAGGCGCGCAAAGGAGAGACTTATTAAAAAAGGTATAAAACCGCTTCTTACACGGATCGAAAGGGAAATAACGTTCATGAATCAGGAGAACCGCGATATCGAACCCTTGAGCGAGAAGCAGGTATATATCACGGCACAGTTGAACGGTATCTTAATCCCCGCCAGGAGGGTTGACAGGGATAAACGGATACAGGAGATCCTCACCATAACCAGGGTTTTCCTTGAGGAAAATAAAAAAAGGCCTGTCTTATCCGATGTCGTCAAAGGCATCAATGACGTATACGGATACCAGGAGACAAACTATGCTTTGCTGCGGCAATGGATACTGGACAATAAATTTTTCTACGATAAACTCGGTATCGACAAGACCGACTGGGAGAAATACACGAAGGATTTTTTACGTGAACTGAAGCAGGCCATCAAGCTATTGCGTGGCGAGTTGAAAAGGCGGCCGACACCCCGGGAGGTGGTAGAGCGCTATAATCGCGAACATCCGAAACGGAACGTTCCGCTCACAACCCCGAACCTTGACCAATGGCTTTATCATCACGGTTATGACAAGCGTGTACTGGGTATCGGCTCGGGCAGGAATGTGATCAATGAAAAGAAGCGGCTTGCTGAAATGAAGCGTTTAAGTCAGCGGTACCGGACGAGACATAAGGTCAGATCGGCTCCGCTTGGCGAGATAGTCCGCATGATGCGGCGCGCGCATCCGAACGATAAGAACATAACCTATACCAATGTCTGGGATTGGCTTGACCGGAGAAAGGGCAGGATCAACCTTAAGAACTTGCGTATCTCCATGCCTAAAAAAGAGGCGCGCGTAAGGTCGCGGGGAGATGGGTTTATCGTGTCGCATAGCGGTAACGCGCCTCTGGAATTACAGGCTTTGATGGCGAAACCCCTGCCGGGATCGGCGGGCCGTGTAAAGGTTAAACTTAAAAATTTTGACAGGGTGGTGGACTATATACGTTCCAGGATCTCTGTCCTCGAAACCCGGGCCGGGGAGGCGAAAGACGAATGGTCTAAAAAGAGATTACCGGTATATGCGGCACAGGCCCGCGAAGCCCTGGAACATCTGATAAGGCTAAACGAAAGCGGGAAGATATTTGCATTCGACGCCATTGTTTATAGCAAGGAAGACTACGCGCTGGGGAGTGGGAACAATAAGATGATGTTTATCTGCCGTGAATCGCGCAGGCTGCCGCTCGCACTTTTTAGCGAATATATCTTTCATGAGGCGCTTTGTTTTAAAGGCAAGCATTATGACGCGATCTCGATACAGAGCGAGCTCTTTACGGAAAACCATGCCGGCGACGACGACCACCGGAATATTAACAGGCTCAAGGCGGCTTTGCGCGGAATGATCGACAGGAAGGCTTGTATAAAGGGCGACATCGATTACCGGCATAGTATTAAATCAGTCCTTGCAGGTATCCCTGATACGTACCCTATTTTTACCGATATCGGAGATCATCCGGCGACAGACCGCGAAGGTTTTTATCCCGGAGAACCTACCCGTCGATGGGAAGATACTTTAAAAAACATGTTTGTATCAGGTAAAACCTGTGTTTTTTACGGCCAATTCAAGGCTATCAGAAATGTTACCAATGACTGCGACAGGTATTCAAGAAAAATCGAGGAAAAAAATAATTTTAAAGTGGCGCTTGATCCGATTCATGGCCTGGCCGGTGTGTGGGACGTATCGGCAAGGCTCAATGAGCATATCAAGAATATCATGCAAGGCCGGACCGGGCCTGTCTTGGTCGATCTCAACGATTTTGTCGCTTTGGCGGACCTTTTTGGCCGGGGATATACGAAGGCCGGGGATATACTGCGGCGCCTTGTAGAGCGGCAGGAGCCGGCCATGAACTATGAGGACTTTGAGTCGATCGTGCAGATGTTCGCTGAAGCTAATAAAAAGGGTTACGAGGAAGAGAGGGAAATGGAACAGGAAAGAGATACGATCGAAGAAGATGCCCGGCGCAGCCATGTTGTAAAGGAACATTTTATACGGGAACAGCTCAGGCGGGATGCGGAAGGTATTCATGAAATAATAGATCTTTTATCGAATGAAGACAGGATGGATTATGTAAAAAGATATCTTGTCTCGACAGATCTGGAAATACCTGACGTACTGGGTATCATGGATATGATCTTTCACGAGGATAAGCCGAGAAAGAGGCTCATGTGGGATATCTATATGGACACGACAAATACTCCTTCTGAAGACGCGAAGCTCCGCGACCTTATTGTTGCCGCGGAAAATCCGGTACACGGCGACTATGGTGATGTCGATATCCTCTATCGGATCTATCATACCTTTAAAGAGCGCGATATAACAACAACGAATAAAGCCCTGGAGGTCCTTTTGAGGCTTAAGATCGAACCAAGCGCGCAGAATACGCTATTCCGCCTCCTTGAGACTGCCTATTATAAGGCTGATATCGTGTCCGCATTCTGCCTTTTACATCCGGCCGTTTTTGGTGTGGAGGATCGGCCGGTTGTCTCTGCGATGTATAGACGCGCATTCCGCAGCCCGGTCGATCAGTGCTTCTCACCGGATACAAAACCGGTATATTTCTATCTTGCGAAAATTACCGAGGCATGGCAGCGCGGAGGGAACTTGCGTTCGGACGTCGATAATAGGCTTCTCTATCACACTGTTATACTCGATGGTGGAGCGAGCCTGCCGGGCTATAACGGCAGGACATGGTTTACGCAGCTTAGGAGTCAAGTCCACACGAGGGCAAGTAAACAGGATCTCGATACCGTGCGCACCATGTTGTATTACTGGAAAGAACTCGATCCAGGGATTAGCAGAAACTCGACTAACGGGCTTGTCCATAATGCTATGGAAAATATAAGTGAACAGGATCATATGATGTATTCCTGCGGCCTCAACAGGTTCCTTGAGTATCTTAAAAAACAAGGGCGCATTGTATCTCTTGAAAATGATGATTTCTTGAACGAAATATTATCCATCCCTGAAGAAGAGCTGATCGAAATGCTGCATACGGCTGTTTCGGCCCCTACAGTGCCGGAGTACATACTTGATAAACTAGAGCATATGTTTCGGCTTTATTATGCGCTGAATGAGCGGTATGGTGTGGTTTCGGCTACTCTAATCCCCAACATTAAAAATAATATTTATATTGCCGGGTTTATGAAGGAAGATCGTGATAGACTTTTAGCGGTGATTGATTCCGATAATTATGCAGAAATACTACCGGCCTTAGCTCAATGCCGTTTAAGGATAAAAAATCATCTTTTATTCGATAAGAGGGAAGTAAAGGACGATGAGGAGCCTGGGACAGAGGAACTTCTTGAATTAGACAGCTATATGGCCGAATTCGGTAAAGAGCTGATGGGCCGGGTATTAGAGGACATTGCTCAGTGCGAACGTATCGAAGACCTGGCGATCCATGTTCCTACGATAATGGCTATCGGAAAATTCCTGATAGCGTCGGGCCTTGGCGGTGTCGATTTTGAGCAATTTGTGCATGAGCTCGAGCACGGACGGATTACCTATTCCCAGCTGCATGATCTTACCCGGGCATTATCCGCCGAATTGCATAAGATCAACCGGCATTTAAACGATACCGTGCGCCTTGGCGCCGGTCATGTTTTCGAGCATACCAGCCACGAGTTTTTTATAGAGAGATGGGGGGATAAGGTCACTATTACGCCTGCGGGAGAGGGCTGGAATAGACCCTTATCCCAGGAGAGCCGCGAGGCGATAATCGGGACCATTGTCGATAATCTCATCCGTGACAGCGGGTTACTGCTTTTCGATCAGGTATTGATGCGGTTTAACGAGATCCTTGAAAAACAGGTGACGCCGGCGAATGAT
>JAQURW010000011.1:0-2653 GCA_028715425.1 Candidatus Omnitrophota bacterium | reverse complement strand
GAGCCGCGAGGCGATAATCGGGACCATTGTCGATAATCTCATCCGTGACAGCGGGTTACTGCTTTTCGATCAGGTATTGATGCGGTTTAACGAGATCCTTGAAAAACAGGTGACGCCGGCGAATGATGATGTTGTTTCTTTTGGAGACAAACCGGAGGCAAAGAAGATCGAAGATAACTTCTTCAGGTTTGGTCAGCCGGATATTATCAGCCGCGGGAAGCTGTTGTCTTTGTGGAGCAAAAAAGGGCTTAATCTGGTCAAGATGACCGAAGAGAATATGCCGGTGCCTCCGGGAGTAATCATAAGCGCCGAACTTATCACACGACCCGATATAATAAAATCAGCGGAATTTGAAAACCAGGTGGTCAAGGAGATAGCGGAACTACGAAAATATTCAAAATATCCTGACTTGAAATTACTCTTATATGCCCGTAGCGGATCGGCCTTTATGTTGCCGGGTCTTTTGGTAACGATACCAAATCTGGGCATGAACGACCATGAGGCAGAAGGCCTCGCGAAGCTTACGGGAGACGCGTGGTTTGCGTATGATACCTATGCCGAATTTATGCGCTCATACGCGATAAACATTTTAGGCATACCCGAAGAGCATTTTCAGGCACTGGTGAATATTTATGAAAAAGATAAAATGTCAGCCGAAGAGATGAAGGCGCTCTGCGGAAAATATAAGGAAATCGTCCGGCGTTATGGAAAAGGGCAAACAATACCTGAACAGATGATAGATCAGGTTAATCTGGCTATTGATTGTGTTTACAATTCATGGAATTCAGATGAGGCGCGGGAATATCGTATACGCCACAAGATCTCTGAAGAGTGGGGAAGTGTCGTTATCCTGCAGAAAGGGGTGTTTGGAAACCTTAATACGACCGCAGATGGCCGTATTTCAGGCACCGGCGTCGCGGCATTAAGGCTCTTGCCTGACGGCAGGGAAGTGGTGCAGGGCAAATTCAGGTTCAGGTCGATAGGTGACCAGCTTATGAGCCGTGCGGATCAGAATTATATCCTTCTCAGTAATTCAGAAAAAGTACGTGATAATGAGCTGACGCTTGAAGAGCTCCAGCCGGAGATATATAGGAAAATACTGGATTATTCATATCGTTTAAAGCATATCTTCGGCCATTATCAGATGATAGAATTTACAGTCGAATTGAGCAATATATGGATCACGCAGAGTAATGACGATTTGATCGGCGACGATTATCCTGAGTTTGTCGATGCCCCGGAATATGCGCCGATCAGCCGCGGTCACGGTGTATCAGGCGGGGCTTTACGCGGCTGGGCAGCGAATTCTTTTGAATCCGTCGCAAAGCTTCTTGAGCGTTATGATCAGGAAAAGCCCGAAGGGATTGACGGCGTCATACTCTTTTTAGACCGTGTAAATCCCGAGATGATAAACCGTATCCCGAAAGGCGTTCATATTGTCGCGCGGGTTATTTCGGTGCATGCCGAAACACTCGCGCAGAAATACGGTATTACGGCGGTGTATGGTGTGCCTGATATGGCCTTCAATGACCAGGAGAAAATATGGTATGTAGGGGCTAACCGAATGGAAAATGGGGCCGTTATAAGTATTGACGGCCATGAAAATCAGCTGATCTACCACAATAGCGGAAATATCTTTTTAGGAAGCGTCCCTCTTGCTGAAACAACAAACGGCAAGATCGAAATAGAACGGCGTTCCGCGGCCGCGTATGAACGTCTTACGGAACTAAGAAACCGCGAGCTATGGGAAGATATGGTGCGGCGAAAGGCCATGGTTTTGACCGAGTATGAGAAAGCTGAGGTGATCCCTGTGGTAGAGAAATTTGCCAGGGGAGAGGCGGCAAGGGCCGATCTTGACAAGTACCTTGTTAATTGCAGGGTCATCCTTGATAAGATCGCGCGCTCGTGTGTCGGATTTGATTTTAGCTTGTACGGTCAGCCATTTAAAGAAGCCCTGGAAAAAACTTTGGGCGATATGGGGATCTCTTTAGAGGTTTTTCAGGCGCTTAATAATAATTTCTATCCGCGAGGCGATGAACACAGGAAATTGCTTGAAAATGTCAGTGACCATCTGGGAAAGGACCCATCAGAAAACAACGGCCCTGACAGTGTTGTCGTATATAATAGGGCCGGAAAAGAGCAGACACTTACCTATGCGATGTTACGGCAGGCAGCGTATCATGAAGGCTCCCAGGGAGACGATTATTATAGTATCCATAAGCCGCAGGCAGGCATAAAGCTTGTATCGTTTGAATTAGATGATGTCCTGGATGGCATTGTCAAGAACTCGCTCGAGGAGTTTATCGATATGTTTGCAAGGCTTAAAGCAATGGGGCTAAAAGTCGCTATTACGAGTGTGAATCCTCAAGTTTTAGACTGGTATCACTTTGTTCAAAAGGCATATCCGGAGATATCGCAGTATATTGATTTTTGTCATTGGGACCAATATGGCCCCAGTCTGGAACGATATGTAGACTTGCTGGGGCTTAAGCCAGGTGAAATAATGCACATCGGTAACGGTCTTGGAAATGGGTTTTCTGGGGAGAATTTTACAGCGGAATTGCATAAACGCGGGTATGTTTCTGTTTTGGCTATGAGCCCCATAGTCAAAATTCAGGAGGTTTTAGACAAAAAAATCGATGCTGTTTTAATG
>JAQURW010000171.1 GCA_028715425.1 Candidatus Omnitrophota bacterium | reverse complement strand
TCGCAAAAATAAGGGCAGAGCCTTTTTTAGTCATCGGTTGCCTTCCTTACCAGTCCGTTCCTATGGATTTTGGCAGGGCTGTATTACGATACGCGCCCATGTCGTATCCCGACGGATTTCCCTTTCCTTTACAGGGAGATTTCGGGTTTGTGTTCTTAAGATCGTAGGGCCTCTTATAGGTCAAGCCCAGATTAATAAAAAGCGGATCTTTTGCCGGCACGATGTTCTTGCCCCCGCCGGCCCCCGTCATGCCGTTAATGTCCGAATAACTGATATACGGCCAGAACGTCTGTTTCGCGAAGGTGCCGGTACCCCAGACTATACAGTTCTTGATCGCCCATGTTTCCGTACTGTCGCCGTCTATGGACCCGTTAACGACCGCGTTATTGAAGTATTTAACCGTATACTGCGATCCGGTCGCGCTTACCAGCGAATTGGTATAGATACCGTAGTAGTTATTGAGAAAGAGGTTGTTATGGATGTTAAGGTTTTTTGAGCCGGAAACGTTAATGCCGGTCCCGCGGTAATAAGCGATCGGGATGGGTGTGTAGTCCTTGAGGTCGTGTATCTCGTTATAATAAATTTCCGCAGGGATCAGCGACTGTTCGAAGAGTATCCCCCGCAGGAGAGGGTCAGTCCTGCCGGGTTTGGGACTCCCGATATTGTTGTTATAGATCTTGACCGGTGTGGGGGTAAGGGCGGCCTGGACCGCTGTTTGCGTCTGGCTGTCCCCGTAGATGTGAATGCCGGCGGCAAACGTCGTAGTCGGGCTGGACCATATCTTATTGTTATGAATATCCATGGAATGCTGCCCTTTGCCTGAATAGAGATAGAATATTCCGTTATCGCTCCAGTTGATGTCAAGGTTCTCTACGCCATGCCAGGCATCCGGATGGGACGAGATGTTATTCTTATATATTGAGTGCCATAAATACTGATAATCACCGTCGAGGGTTATTTGAGACCGGATCTTACAGTCGACGGTATTTGATGAGATCTCATAATTCGGGTTTACGATCCCCGGTGTCCAGTTAATAGATATGTTCAGATAATTATTAACGGCGTCAGACGGGGCTGTATTCCCGACGCAGTAGATGTATGAAACATCGGTAAAAACAAATGTCGCTCCTGAGGTATCGTTGAAGGTGTAAGGGTACGGCAGATACGTAGGCCGCGGGACATAGGTCCAGAAATATGCGTAGGCATTGATCGGCCTGGTATACCCGGGCATGAGATGTTCGTATGCCTTGTAATCGTTGGCGTATACCAGGAGATGACAGTCATTGCACAGGGAGTTATTTTCCATAAGCGGGGAGTAGAGGTCCGTCACAAAATGAAAGATCGGAGTGCCGCCCGAGAATGTCGTCCCCCAGAATTGAGCGACCCCCCGGAAATGTATGGCGGATTTTTTGCCGCAATAAATATAATCGGCTCCGGTATTGGCGTAGAAGACGGTGCCCGGGAAAAATACGACGACTACGCCGTCCGGCAGCGTGATCGGATTTGAGCCCGTGCCTACGTATAATGCGCTGACAACGAGTATCTTTTGGAGGTTTGAGGCGGTCTTAGTAGTTGAATTCGTCGTTACTGCCAGGGCGTCTCTGACGTCTGCAAAGGGGTTGTCTTTGGTGCCGTCCTTGAGGGAACTGGACGGAAGAAGCGCGGCATAGAGAACATTCCAGTCTTGTCTGGCGATAATGGTGCTTTTAATGTAAAAGATATCGTTGGATTGCGGTGACGGGTTGCCGGTTTTTTTCTCCCAGAATTCGACGGTAACTTTCTTATAGCGATTGGTGGGCCGCATCTCGCCGGCTCCTTTAAAGAACGTTGTCGCATTAAGGTTGTCGGTTATAAGAGTTTGAGTAGTATTGCCGGATGTCGCGATGTCCTTTCTGTAAAGTTTATTGGCGGTGAAAACGTACTGTTGTGTGTATGTCGATACGGTATGCGAGTGCAGTTCGATGGTATTTGAATCCTTTACGACAACCCACGCGGACTGTTCGATGGCATGAGTGAGAGTATCAAGCACCTTCAGATATTTATATGAGGTGTCGTCGTTTTTGGTTATTGAACTGAATGAGGACTGAAAAAGCACAAAACACTGCGCAGTGGAGGCCATGATTATGGTCATCACCATCATCGTTAAAAGTATCTCCAGGATCGTAAATCCGCCCTTTTTAGGCATTATATCCTGCATATATATAAGTATACATGAGAATAGAGGGTAGAACAAGAAACAGGAGCTAAATTTTTAGTATCTTAGCGTATATGAATTGTTCATGAAATGCGCAGACTGACAATTCATATTGCATTTTCAGAAAGCCGTAGTATACTGATTTTCACGTGCCATGAAGATAAAAACGAGACGCTATTACTATTATTATGCCCTTTTATGCGGTGCGAATCTCTTATGGCTTTTACCGATACGGTTTGCCATAGCGCTTGGCAGGATCTCTGGCTGCCTGGCTTTTTTGCTCATAGCAAAATACCGGAAGGTAACGCTTGGGAACCTGCGCCGCGCGTTCCCGTCAAAGACCGATAACGAATTATTCATGATCGGCCGCCGTGTTTTTGAGAATGCCACCGCGAACTATGCAGAACTGGTCCAGACCTCGAAATTAAACAAGTATAATATCGACCGGTGGGTAACCGCGCATGATCTAGCGCGGGTTGATCACGGATTTTCCCGGGGTAAGGGCGTCATCATATTGACGGCGCATTTCGGCAACTGGGAACTGGTCGGCTCGTACTTCAGGATCAAGGGATATCCCGGCGCGACGATCGTAAGGAAGGTCTATTTTGAACGGTTTGACCGCATCCTTAACAGGTACCGAGCTGTCCATGATGTCGGGATCATTTACCGCGATGAGTCGCCCAAGAAAATGCTCCGGCTTTTAAAAGACAATAAGATCCTCGGGATGCTGGCTGATCAGGACATCGAAAGTGTCGAAGGTGTTTTTGTCGATTTTTTCGGCAGGCAGGCCTATACGCCGACTGCGCCGGTTAAAATGGCGCTGGCCAGCGGTGCGGTTATTATTCCGTGTTATATGCTTCGCAGGGCGGAAAAGTATGATTTTTTTGTCGATGAGCCTATCGTAGTGGCAATGCGTTCTTCCAAAGAAGAGACCATACAGTTCTATACACAAAAGTGGACGAAAGTGCTGGAATCGTATATAATGAAATATCCCGACCAATGGGTGTGGATGCATAAACGGTGGAAGACGCAACCTTCAAAATAACAGTAGGGGCGTATTGCTATACGCCCCTACCATATGAAAAATTATGAATCGAATTTTTATTGCATTATCTGTTGCGGTGATCTTCGTCTGCCTTCCCGGCTGCGGCAAACAGAAAGATGCAGGAACCAACGTGTCAAGAAAGGCGGAGAAATTCGTCAAAGACCAGGGGGCGTCGCCGGAGTCGCTCGAATATAAGCAGGAAGTCCAAAATTTCAAACTCGAGGGGTTCTCAAAGACCGGCGATAACCAGTGGTCGGTACAGGGGAAATTTGCCGATATTATGGAGCCTGATGTCGTGCTTAAATCAATTGTCGGGGAAAGCAAAGGCAGTAATGTTTCGGCTACGATCACTGCGGAACGGGGGACGTATAATAAAGATACGCGTTCGGCCGAATTGAAAGGTAATGTCGTGGTCCTGATGAATGACGGCGGCAAGGCCTACATGGACCATGCCCAGTGGAATGCAAATGACGAAGAGATAACTACCGATTCTCCGGTAAGGATCATTCACAGCGGCGTTACACTCGAGGGGGTCGGCGCCCTGGTCAGGCCGCAGAAGGAATGGGCGCTCGTCACTACCTCTATTAAACTTACCGATACGAAGGGGCGTGTTATTACCTGTGACGGCCCTCTCGAGGTTGACTATAAGGCGCGGAAGGCGATTCTCAATAAGAACGTGAAGATCGTTGATGCCCAGGGCACCATGTATGCCGACCAGGTGATTGCGTACTTCAACGCCGAGAAAAAAGAAATAGACCGGATAGAGTGGATCGGTAACGTCAAGGCGGTGTATTAATATGCATCTACTAGAGACCCAAGATCTGGTGAAATGCTACGGCCAGCGGCGCGTCGTTGATGACGTCTGTATCAACGTGAAACGCGGGGAGGTCGTCGGGTTACTGGGCCCCAACGGCGCCGGCAAGACAACGACCTTTTACATGATCACGGGTATTATCGTGCCGGACAAAGGCCGGATCACCTTCGATAAGAAAGACATTACGGGCATGTCCATGCATCATCGCGCCCGGTGCGGGATCGGGTATCTGTCCCAGGAACCGTCTATCTTCCGGAAACTGACCGTCGAACAGAATATCCTGGCTATACTTGAGACCCTCGGGTTTTCCCGCCGGGAACGGCGACAGCGCCTGACCGAACTTTTAGAAGAGCTTAAAATAGCGCATTTGAGGAAAAGCCTGGCGTATACCCTGTCAGGCGGCGAACGGCGGCGCCTGGAGATAACACGGGCCCTGGTCACCAACCCCATGTTCATCCTTCTGGATGAGCCTTTCAGCGGTATCGATCCGATCGCCGTCTATGACTGCCAGCAGGTCATTACCGAACTTAAGGAAAAGGGGCTGGGAGTTCTTTTGACAGACCATAATGTGCGCGAGACGCTTGCCATCACCGATCGCGCATATTTGATGTATGACGGCAAGGTGCTCATCTCGGGCACGAAAGAGGACCTCATCAATAATCCGAAAGCGCGGGAGATATATCTCGGAGAGACTTTTACTATGTAGGGCGGCGAAATTTCTATTGCCATAGGCGCTTGCCTAGTATATACTATAATCCCTAATAACTTTAAAATAAGAGAAATTCCATGAAAACAAAAATAAAAGCCGGCGATCATTGCGAATATCATATCGAAGTCGATATCCCGTCCGAGACCGTTTCAAAGGCCTTCGACGAAGTCTATAAAGAGATCAAAAAATACGCGAAGATCCCCGGGTTCAGGGTAGGTAATGCCCCCCAGGACCTTCTGGAAAGATACCACGGCAAGGACGCGGAAGAAGAGGTCTTAAAGCGTCTTATACCCGACGGGTATCAGTATGCCCTCAAGGAGAAAAAGCTTCAGCCCATCGGCCTGCCCGATATCTCCGATGTTGTCATGGCCAAAGGCGCAAACCTGACGTTCAAGGCGCGCGTTGAGGTACGGCCTGAAATCAACTTGCAGAGTTATAAGGGGATCGCGGTAAAGAAAAAAAAGAGCGAAATTAC
>JAQURW010000010.1 GCA_028715425.1 Candidatus Omnitrophota bacterium | reverse complement strand
GAAAGTGTCAAACGACAAGTTCGGCGACGGTGTCGTCGCCGAGGAAGTGCGCAAGGGCTACATGTTAAACGGTAAGGTACTACGCCCCGCGATGGTGAAGGTGACGTATAAGGAGGAGGTGCAAAATGGCTAAAGTAATAGGTATCGATCTGGGAACATCAAATTCAGCGGCGGCATTTATGGAAAAAGGAAGGCCCGTTATCCTGCCGAGCGCCGAAGGCGCGGGGGTGGCGAGCGGCAAGGCATTTCCCTCGTACGTGGCTTTTAGCAAGGACGGGCAAAAGCTTGTCGGCGAGCCGGCCCGCCGTCAGGCGGCTATCAACCCCGAAGGAACAATATTTGCCGCCAAACGGAAAATGGGAACGGACTTTAAATTCAAGGTCCACGGTAAGGAATATACGCCGCAGCAGATATCGGCGTTCATCCTGCAAAAGGTAAAGCAGGACGCCGAGGCGTATCTGGGCGACAAGGTCGAGGAGGTTGTCATCACGTGTCCGGCGTATTTTGACGATAACCAGAGGCAGGCGACCAAGGATGCCGGCGAGATCGCCGGGCTTAAGGTCTTAAGGATCATCAACGAACCTACTGCCGCGTGTCTTGCGTACGGCCTTGACAAAGTTGGCAAGGAAATGAAGATCATGGTCTTCGATTTCGGCGGCGGAACGCTCGACGTGACGGTCATGGAGATGTGGGCCGAGGGAGGATTCAAGGTCCTGGCAACCAACGGCGATACCCAGCTCGGCGGGACCGATATGGATAACATCCTCATCGATTACATCCGGGAGCAGTTCAAGCGCGAGCAGGGTGTCGATCTCAAGAACGACAAGATGGCCATGCAGCGCCTTAAAGAGGGGGCGGAGAAGGCAAAGGTCGAGCTCTCCAGCACCCTGACCACCGACATAAACCTGCCGTATATCACTGCGGACCAGACTGGGCCGAAACATCTTACGATGACGCTCAACCGCGCGAAGCTTGAAGACCTCGTACAGCCGATCATCGACCGGTGCAAGCATCCGATGGAACAGGCCTTGAAAGACGCCGGCTTAAGCCCCCGCGATATCGATAAGATAATCCTGGTCGGCGGTCCGACGCGCATGCCGGTCATGCAGAAATTCGTCGAGGAATACGTCGGTAAAAAGATAGAGCGCGGTATCGATCCCATGGAATGCGTCGCCATGGGCGCGGCTGTCCAGGGCGCCATTATAAAGGGTGAGACCAAGGACGTGCTCTTACTCGATGTGACGCCGCTCTCGCTCGGGATCGAGACGCTGGGCAGCGTTACGACGCGGCTTATCGAGCGGAATACCACGATCCCGACGAAAAAAAGCCAGATCTTCTCGACCGCGGCCGACAATCAGACCGCGGTGACGATCCGTGTCCTGCAGGGCGAGCGCCAGATGGCCGACGATAATACCGAGCTCGGCCGGTTCGACCTGGTCGGGATACCGCCGGCGCCCCGCGGGATGCCGCAGGTCGAGGTCACCTTCGACATCGATGCCAACGGTATCGTCCATGTGGGCGCGAAGGACCTGGGGACCGGCAAGGAGCAGTCTATTAAGATAACGGCCCCGAAAAAGCTCGATAAGGGCGAGATCGATAAAATGGTAAAAGAGGCCGAAAAGTTCGCCGAGCAGGATAAAAAACGCAAGGAAGAGGTCGAGCTCAAGAATACGGCGGATACGCTTCTGTATTCGGTCGAAAAGAGCCTCAAGGATTACGGCGATAAGATATCCGCCGATGAGAAGTCGGCTATCGAGGACAAGGCAAAGGCGCTTAAAGAAGGGCTTAAAGCGAACGAGGGCGCCGACACTATCAAGAAAAAAATGGAAGAGCTGGAAAAAGCCTCCCATAAACTCGCCGAGACCGTTTATAAAGAGGCGCAGAAAAAAACGCAGGGACAACAGGGCGCCAAGGGCCGGGGCGGGCAGAAGCCGCCTGAGGAAGAGGCCGGCGGAGATCCCAAGAAAGACGATGTCGTCGACGCCGATTTCAAAGTTGAAGATGATAAGAAATGATACGGGAAAGGATTAGCGGATAAACCGCTCAAGATACATGTCAAAACGCGATTACTATGAGGTTCTCGGTGTTTCAAAAGACGCCGGCTATGAAGAGATAAAAAGCGCCTATCGGAAACTTGCCGTACAGCATCATCCCGATAAACATCAGGGGGACAAGGCTGCCGAAGAAAAGTTCAAGGAGATCTCGGAGGCATACGAGGTCCTGAGCGATCAGGATAAACGCGCCGCGTATGACCGGTACGGCTTTGAAGGCCTGAAAGGCGCCTTCGGCAGGGGCGGCTTTTCGATGGACGACTTTACGCACTTCGAGGATCTTCAGGATATCTTCGAGAATTTATTCGGCGGTGATATTTTCGGCTTCGGCAGCGGACGGGGCCGTACAGGGCCGCACCGGGGCGCCCATCTCCAGACAGCGGTAGAGATCGACCTTAAAGAGGCTGCATTCGGCGCTGAGAAAAACATAACCGTCAATCGCGCGGAGCCCTGCGGTGTGTGTCAGGGGACGGGCGCCAAACCCGGCACCAAGGCGACCCCGTGCAAGACGTGCCGCGGTCAAGGCCAGGTGCACATGGCAAGCGGGTTCTTCAGCATTTCACAGACCTGCCATGAATGTAACGGCGCAGGTTCCGTGATAAAGAACGCCTGTGCCGCGTGCCATGGTTCGGGCCGTGTAAACGGCAAGAGAAAGATAAAGGTATCCGTTCCCCGCGGTATTCAGAACGGGTCACGCTTAAGGGTGAGCGGCGAAGGCGAGCCCGGCACTAAAGGCGGTCCGTCCGGCGACCTTTATGTGGACATCCATGTCAAACCGCATGAGATCTTCGAGCGGCACAATGATGACCTGTATTGCGAAGTGCCGATCTCGTTTGCGACCGCGGTATTCGGCGGCGAAATAGACGTGCCGACACTGGAAGAGCCGGCGAAACTGACGGTCTCCGAAGGAACGCAGAGCGGGACCATGCTCCGCCTCAGGCACAAAGGGGCGTATAACCTTCACGGTTATGGCCGGGGCGACCAGGTCTGCCGTGTCGTTGTGGAAACCCCGACAAACCTGAACGAAGAGCAAAAAGAGAAATTGCAGGAATTTTCGAAGTTATGCGGCGAGAACGTGCACCCTCAGTCGAATAAATTTTTGAAGAAGATCAAGGACTTGTTTAAATAAAGGAGTTATCATGCCAACCTATGACTATCGCTGCACCAAATGTAATTATACATTTGAAGAATTCCAGCGTATTACGGCCAGCCCTCTGACGAAATGCCCGAAATGCAAGGGGAAGGTGGAACGACTGATAGGAAAGGGCAGCGGTATTATTTTTAAAGGGACGGGATTTTACGAAACGGATTATAAACGGAAACAAAGCGGACCGGCATGTCCGGGCTCCAAGGGGTCGGCGTGCGATTGCTGCCCCAAAAAGAAAGGAGCATAATGGCCGCGATAGAGCCTTTTAAGGGGTTTCGATATAATCCTGCCCGGATAAAAAAACTGGATACGGTTGTCGCCCCGCCGTATGACGTTATCGCTCCACGGTACCGCGATAGCCTTTACACCAAGAGTCCTTACAACGTCATCCGCCTTATCCTCGGCAAGGAGACGGCCCATGACACGGCGCGCGATAATAAATATAATCGCGCAGCCGGTTTTTTTAAAACATGGATAAAGGGCGGCGTCCTGGCTCAGGATGCGGAGCCGTGCTTCTACGTCTACCGCCAACGATACCTTCATGAAGGTAAAATAAGAACGCGCTTGGGTTTTATCGGGCTCATGCGGATCGAAGATACGTCAAAAAAAGGCATCCTTCCCCACGAGCACACCCTGGCAAAACCGAAAGAAGACCGTTTGAACCTTGTTAAGGCGGTACAGGCGAACTTAAGTCCGATATTTTCTCTCTATGACGATCCATCGGGCGTTATCGCGAAACTTTTACGGCGTGTCGCCGGCCGTGACAAACCGGCTGCGGATTTTGAATTTGAAACGATCAGGCATACGCTCTGGCGCATGACCGACCGCGCGGCGGTCGATACGATCAGGCATAGGCTTGCCGGGGAACAGGTGGTCATAGCCGACGGGCATCACCGGTATGAGGTCAGCCGTATGTACCGGAATTACCTCCGGGAGCGGTCACTACCCCTCGGCAATGCCGGCTATGTCATGATGTACTTTACCGATATCAATCACGCGGAGAATGTGACGATCTTCGCGACGCACCGGCTGCTTAAACATTGTCCGCCGATGGATATCGGGACGATAGCCGGAAAGTTAAAACCGTATTTTACGGTAACGACGTTCACAAGCCTCGGCGCGCTTATGAAAGGCTTGAGCTACATAAAGACCCGGCCGGCGTTCGGTATTTACCTGGGCGGGGCACGGTATATGATGGCGGCCCTTAAGGCCGGCATAGACCCTGCCCGTATCATGAAGGGAAAACAATCTCCGCAGTGGAAACGCCTGGATGTCGCGGTACTCCATGAGCTTGTTATAAAAAAAATATTGTCTTTAAGCGATTCTGAAGATACAATAGCTTATGTCCGGGACGCCCGGGAAACAGCCGGACTTGTCAGGTCAGGGGAGTATGACATCGCATTTTTCCTGAATCCGACCAGGGCATGCCAGGTAAAAGATGTGGCGGAACGGGGCGACATGATGCCGCAGAAATCGACCTATTTTTATCCCAAGCTTGTGACCGGTCTTGTGTTTAATAAATTTTAATCGGGTGATGAAGAATGGCATTATTTAAAAAACCGCTGTATACCAAGGTGACCCTTACCAAGAAAAAAGACATACCGAGCGGCCTTTGGGTCAGATGCAACGACTGCGGCGAAATGTTGTATAAAAAGAAACTTGATGAGAGCCTGAAGGTATGCCCGAAATGCAATTTCCATTTTACCCTGACCGCCCGCGAGCGCATCAGCCTTTTTTTCGATGAGCAAAGTTTTACCGAGATGTATGCCGATATGGAGAGTAGCGACCCTCTCTCCTTCAAAGGCCCCAAGACGTACCGGGAAAAAATAATCTCGGACCAGCAGGCCACCGGTCTTAAGGAAGCGGCCGTGGTAGGGACCGGCCGGGTCAACACGATCGATATTGCCTTCGGGGTTACGGATTCGCGGTTCATCATGGGATCTATGGGATCTGTCGTCGGCGAAAAACTGACGAGGATCATAGAGCATTCTACCGAAAAAAAATTGCCCCTTATCATCATATCAGGGTCAGGCGGCGGCGCGCGTATGTATGAAGGGATGTTCAGCCTCATGCAGATGGCAAAGACGAGTGCGGCACTTGCCCGGCAACATGAGGCCGGAGGCCTTTTTTTATCGATCCTGACGAACCCGACCATGGCGGGGGTACTGGCGAGTTTCGCGTCGTTGGGAGACGTTATCATAGCCGAGCCGAAGGCGTTGATCGGATTTACCGGCCCGCGGGTTATCGAGCAGACTATACGGCAAAAATTACCGTCGGGGTTCCAGACCGCGGAATTCCTTCTGGACCACGGGCTGATAGACCTTATCGTACACCGGAAAAATCTAAAGGATACGGTAAGTACCATTATAAGGCATTTTGCGGCTTGAGGGGGTCATAAGCCACTATGGCAAACGTCAGCCTGCGTAATGTGAGCAAGGTCTTTCCCAATAACGTCTATGCCATCAAGAATATCAATCTTACTATCGAGGACAAAGAATTCCTGGTCCTTGTAGGCCCCTCCGGTTGCGGAAAATCCACCACCTTAAGGATCATTGCCGGCCTTGAAGAGCCGAGTGAGGGAGAAGTTTACATCGGCGGCGGGTTTGTCAACAATGTCCCTCCCAAGGACAGAAATATCGCCATGGTCTTTCAGAACTATGCGTTCTATCCCCATATGACGGTTTATGAAAACATGGCGTTCGGGCTGAAACTGCGAAAATATCCTGCAGCCGAAATAGAGGCGAGGGTGAAAGAGGCGGCGGTGATCCTGGGGCTGGAAAAGCTGCTCGCGCGCAAGCCGCGCGAACTCTCCGGCGGACAACTCCAGCGCGTGGCCGTCGGCCGCTCGATCGTGCGAAAACCCGTAGCATTCCTTTTCGACGAGCCCTTGAGCAATCTCGACGCGAAACTCAGGGTGCAGATGAGGACCGAGATACACCGGCTCCATATCCGCCTCCAGACGACCATGATATATGTTACCCACGACCAGACCGAGGCCATGACGCTCGGCCAGCGCATCGCGGTCATGAACGACGGTGTTATTCAACAGATGGATGAACCGACGACCGTATACGATAAACCGGTCAATAAATTCGTGGCCGGGTTTATCGGCAACCCGCCGATGAATTTTTTGAACGGCTGTATCGTCAGGAAGGAAGGCAAGGTCTATTTCGACGAGGGAAGGATACGTCTGCAGATCGTAGACGAGATGCTCCCGAAGCTGGCCGCCTATGTCGACCGTGAGGTTGTATTGGGTATCCGCAGCGAGAATATCTATGATAAACTTTTTGTTTCCGGGGCTCCGACCAGGAATGTCGTTACCCTTTCCTGCGAAGTGGTCGAACCCATGGGGTCCGAGGTATATCTGCACCTCTCCACCGGGAAACATTCTCTTATCGCGAAAGTCGGCGGCCACGATAAGCCGAAGATCAATCAGGATATGGACCTTGTCTTTGATATGAGCAAGGCCCATTTTTTTAATAAAGATTCGGAAAAGGCCATTGTGTAGAGGATCGCGCAGTACAACATATGAATGCCTATGTCACCTTCCCGTTTACGGCGTATAGTCGGGACCGCATCACTGGGGCTCTTCTTCATTCTCTTTTTTCTCACCTATCTGGCCGTTAATTCCGGCGCCACTTCGGTCCGTCATCCGGAAATAGTCATGCTTGCAACGACCGCGCTTAATTTTATGGTCATTGTCGTAACAATGTCGTTATCCCCGTGGGTGGGGATCGTGGGGACACTCGGCGCCTTATGGATCGTCTATCCGTGGTTCGTCAACTACGATGTCCATGTCGTTTTTGCTTTTGCGGCATCGTCCCTGGTGTCATGGTCGGTGGGCACGATGTTTTGCAGGAATTTTTTCTACCTGGAACAGTATCACAAACTGGCGATGGACCGTGCGGAGGAGAACGCCAATATCCTGAGGGATGAAGTCAATCAGAACAACGCCGATATCCTGCATCTTGAAAGGCGCCTTAAACGCTATACCCAGCTTAACGAGATCACCGAACAGTTCTCATCGACCCTTAAAGAGGACGAGATCGCGAAGGTCATCGTCGATAATATTTACGGCCTTTTCGGGAAGTCAGACCGTGTCCTCCTGTATCGCGTCAATCAGACCGATCAGGAATTGAACCTGATCCATTCGAAACGGATCGGCGATGTCCCGTACGTCAGGCTTAAAAAAGGGGATATATTCGACCGTTGGGTCGTGTGGAAGAAACAACCTCTCCTGGTGGATAATACCCGGAAGGATTTCAGATTTTCCATCGAGAATGAAAAACTTGACCAGTCCTTTACGTCCCTTATCGCGGCGCCGCTGGTGAGCGGCGAGCGTATCCTGGGGCTTATCCGCACCGACTCAAAGACGCCTTCTTTTTATACCCAGGAAGACCTGCGGCTTCTGGACATCGTGGCGGACCTGGCATCGGTCGCGATCGAGAATTCTTTCCTGTATCAGCGGCTTACCGATATGGCCGTCCGCGACAGCCTGACGGCTCTTTACGTGCAGAAATATTTCAAGGATGCCCTCGCGCAGGAGGTGCGGCGTTTTCTGGAAAGTAATATCGGTTTTTCCCTGGTGCTTTTTGATATCGACAACTTCAAGGATTATAACGATAAATACGGTCACATGGTCGGGGACCTTGTCTTAAAACATCTGGCCGCGGTCCTTACCAAAGAGATCAAACCGGGCGATATCGCGGCGCGGTACGGCGGCGAAGAATTTGCCGTCCTTCTCGTCGGTAAGGACAAGAAAGAGGCGGAAGTTTTCGCCCTGCGTCTTCAGGACATGCTTCGTGAGGCTCCGGTCGTTTTGCGCCGGGAAAAAACGCCGATAACCATATCCATCGGTATCGCCGCATGCCCGGAAGATTCAAAAATGGCCGATGACATCTTCAGATTCGCCGACCGGCGTTTGTATAAGGCGAAAAAGAAAGGAAAGAACAGGATATGCGGGTTTTGACGCCGTTATATCTTTTGTACGCCCTTACCATCATCGCTGTATACGGCGTGCGGAAGAGAATGCTTGTTGTTGCGGTTTTGGGCGCGGCCGTTTTACTGGTACCGGTCTCTGTTATGGCCGGTATCGGCATAGGCCAGGCCGTTTATATTTTTTGTGTTATGATGGCGGGTGCCATCCTGATCCGCACGGCCCAGCGGCTCGTCGGCCTCTACGGAGAATATACGGAGAGAAGCATCGAGGAAAAAGGGAAGTTGAACGCCCTCCTGGACGGGGAGAAGAAGGACCTGTTCGCGCAGCACAAACTCCTGGATGAGAAATCCTTTATGATCGGCAAGGTTTACGAGATCATAAAGGCGATGTCAGGGCTTCTCAGATGCGATGAGATAGTCTATCTTTTTTCCGTTTTTATCAACGAACATTTTTATTTCACCAGGTGCCGCCTTTTTATTTTCGATCAGGAGAAAGAAACGGGCAGCCTGAAGACCTCCTATATGATACGGAAGGGCACGGTGCGGCCCGAGGATTGCGGCGTCGGAAGCCTGTCGCCATGGCTTCAAGGCATTCTTGATTATATCAAAAAGAGAAAATATCGGGAGACCATAACCCTCGATGATGCGCTCCATGCCGAATACGGGATCCCGCGGGATGTCAAACGCCTGGACCTTATTCCGCTTACCGTCGAGAACAGGATGGTCGCGGCTATAGCCGTCGAGGACCTTGAAGAGGCGCAGGTCGAATATGTCATGCTCCTGGTCTCGCAGCTCGGGATGGAGCTGAAAACGGCCCTTCTCTATGCGGAGGTCGAGCGCAGGTCGGTCTTGGACGGATTGACGGGTATTTACCTGCGCCGTTATTTCCTCGACCGCACGGTCGAGGAAATGCAGCGGTCGGAGCGCATGAAATTGAAGTTCTCGATCCTCATGCTGGATATCGATAAATTCAAGAAATGCAACGATACCTACGGGCATATGGTCGGCGACATGGTCTTAAGGGTGATTGCGCAGACCATCAAGGAGAGTATCCGTGAACTTGACCTCGTAGCCCGTTACGGAGGCGAGGAGTTCTCCGTGATCCTGCCCGATACCGGCGAACATGGGGCGTTATATGTCAGCGAAAGGATCCGGGCGGCTATTGAGGCGAAAACTATTACCGCCTATGACGAAACGGTAAAAGTTACGGTCAGTATCGGTATCAGTATCTATCCCGACCACGGCAGCACCATCAACCAGCTTCTCAGCGAAGCCGACAGCGCTCTTTACCTGTCGAAACAAAAAGGCCGTAACCGCGTTACCCTTTTCAAAGCCGGATAGACTTTTTTTGTTTGATAATTTTCGATTGACAAAATAATACGAAAATGATAATACTAAACGATATGTTATTACTGGCCGTACCCGCGGATAATCTTATACTATACCATAGGAGACCGTTATGAGCGAACTGAGAAAAGACCCTATCTCGGGGCGATGGGTCATCATTGCGGAAGGGCGTTCGCTGCGCCCCGGCGCATTTGTCAAAAAAAACCAGCCCCCGGCGTCGTCGGCGGCTCCGGCATGTCCGTTCTGTGCCGGCCATGAGGGCGAGACGCCTTTGGAGGTCTATACGATCCGCGACCCCAAGACAAAACCGAATACCCCGGGGTGGAAGGTCCGCGTGGTGCCCAATAAATTTCCTGCCCTCGGCCAGGGCCTCAAACTGGTGAAAAAGGCCAGAGGCATGTACGACATGATGACAGGCTTCGGCGCGCACGAGGTCGTTATCGAGACTCCCCATCACGGGAAAGAGGCAAAGGACCAGTCCAACGGTGAGATCAGCGCGTGGCTGCGTGCCTTGCAGCTCAGGGTCGGGGATTTGAGGAAAGACGAAAACCTGCGTTATGTCCTTATATTTAAAAATAAGGGAAAGACCGCCGGGGCATCGTTAGAACATCCTCACCATCAGATCATAGCTACGCCCGTTACGCCCAAACGGGTGCGCGAAGAACTGATCGGCGCCATGGAATATTTTAAATTAAAAGAGCGGTGCGTGTTCTGCGATGTCATCGAAGAAGAACGTTCGAACGGCCAGAGGATCATTTATGAGAACGAAGATTATATCAGTTTCTGCCCGTACGCATCGAGGTTCCCGTATGAGATATGGATACTGCCCAAGGCGCACGGGATCGATTTTCACACCGATGTCGTAAGAAAAAGCCTGCCGGCGCTTGCGGAACATCTTAAACGGGTCCTCGGGAGTATGTCGGATGTCCTGGGTGACCCGGAATATAATTATCTTTTTCACGTCGCTCCGAACCGTTTCCCCCGGTTCGGGTACTGGAGGACGATCGAGAACGATTTTCACTGGCATATCGAGCTTTTCCCGCGGCTCACCATCGTCGCGGGATTTGAATGGGGGTCGGGGTTTTATATCAATCCGGTTTTGCCGGAAGAGGCCGCAAAGGCCCTGCGGGTGAAGAAATGAAAATAGTATTTGTATCGTCGGAAGTATATCCCTTTGCCAAGACCGGCGGCCTGGCCGATGTGGCGGGCTCGCTGCCGCGGGAGCTTAATCTCCTGGGGCATACCGTAACGGTCGTTATGCCGTTATACCGGGAAGTCATCCAAAAGGGTTTCGATCCGCAGCCGGTCAAGCTGGCCGCCGGCGCGTATCTGGGTAACAAGGAGCACCGTTATAACCTGTACTACCTCTGGCATGAGGGGATGAATGTTTATTTCATCGACAATAAATTTTTTTATGACCGTGACGGGCTCTATAGCGCCCGTCACGGCGATCATAGCGATAATGCCATACGCTTTGCCTTTTTTTCGAAAGCGGTGCTGACGGCCCTGGACGACATGGGCGGCGCCGACATCATACATTGCAACGATTGGCAGACGGCGCTGGTCCCTCTTTATTTCAAGAGGTGCTTTAACCGGCTCGGCAAAACGGTATTTACCATCCATAACATCGCTTATCAGGGCGTGTTCGATCCGGCCTCGCGCTATTATATCGATATCGGCAACGATCTCTTTACGCCGTCGGGCGTCGAATATTACGGGAAGGTAAATTTTATGAAGGGCGGGATCATTTTTGCCGATGCGATCACGACGGTGAGCAAGGCCTACAGCCGCGAGATCCTGACGCCGGGGTTCGGGTGGGGGCTTGACGGCCTTCTCCGCTGGCGTGCGCCGTCTCTTTTCGGCATCACGAACGGTGTCGATTATACCGAATGGAACCCGGCTACGGATACTGCTATCGTAAAAAATTACGGCCCGCAAGATCCCGAAGGAAAACTTGCGTGTAAAAAGGATCTTTTGTCGGTCTTCAACCTGCCGTTCGAAGAGGGCCGGCCGGTGCTTGGTATCGTGACGCGGCTGACGGAGCAGAAGGGCATCGACCTCCTCATGGAGAGCGCCAAGGGGCTGATAGACCTCGGGGCCTTTCTGGTCGTCCTGGGTATCGGCGACGAACGATACAACAATTTTTTCCGCGGTCTTGCGGCGCGATATCCGGGCCAGGTAGGCGTGCGAATCGCCTTTGATAATGTTTGCGCCCATAAGATACAGGCCGGAAGCGATATGTTCCTTATGCCGTCGCGCTATGAGCCGTGCGGATTGAGCCAGATGTACAGCCTGAAGTACGGGACCGTCCCGATCGTCAGGGGGACCGGCGGCCTTGACGACACTATCCGGCATTTCGACCCCGAGAAAGGGACCGGGAACGGTTTTAAATTTTACGACGCGACAAGCCATGCCCTTTATGAAACGGCGCGCGCGGCGATCGAGCTCTACCGGACCAAAAAAGACCAATGGCGTATCCTCCGCGATAATTGTTTTGCCAGTGATTTTTCATGGAAGAGATCGGCCGAGGAATATTCCGCTTTATACGAAAAGATCGCGGGGCCGATAAAACCGGCGGCGCCGAAGCCTGCGGCGGCCAGGCCGGCGAAACCGAAGTCGGCAACGATCAAGCCGGAAAAGCCGGCGACTGCCAAACCGGAGGATCCGGTGCCGGACATTGCCGAACCTGAGAAGATAAAGCCGGTAACTGCCGAACCTGAGAAGATAAAACCGGCAACTGCCGAACCTGAGAAGATAAAGCCGGTAACTGCCGAACCTGATGAGACCGAAAGGCCTGAAACCGAATGAGCGTTTTTACCGACCAGGATATCTATCTTTTCAAGGAAGGCAATTTTTTCCGGCTCTATGACAAACTGGGCTCCCATGTCATGACGATCGACGGCGTTCCCGGGACCTATTTCAGCGTATGGGCTCCGAACGCCGAGCGCGTATCCGTTATCGGCGATTTCAACGGCTGGAACCCCCACAGCCACTATTTGAATCTGAGACAGGACAACTCCGGTATCTGGGAGAACTTCCTGCCCGGCGTCGGCAAGGGGGCGATGTATAAATACCATATCTTCTCCCGTATTAATAACTACCAGATCGATAAGGCGGATCCCTTAGGCAATTTCTGCGAAGTAGCGCCGCGGACGTCTTCGATCGTATGGGACCTCCTCTACGACTGGCATGACGAGCCGTGGATGAAGGCCCGCCATAAACGGAACGCCCTCGACAGCCCCATGTCCATTTATGAAGTGCACCTCGGTTCATGGCGCAGGGTGCCCGAAGAGCAGAACCGCTATCTGACCTACCGTGAACTGGCGAAACCCCTGGCCGATTATGTGAAGGATGTGGGGTTTACGCATGTCGAATTCCTCCCGGTCATGGAGCATCCGTATCTTCCGTCGTGGGGATATCAGATAACCGGGTATTATGCGCCGACAAGCCGTTACGGGACGCCCCAGGATTTTATGTATCTTGTCGATCACCTCCATCGGGAGGGGATCGGTGTCATACTCGACTGGGCGCCTTCCCACTTTCCCCGCGACGGGCACGGGCTTACCTTTTTTGACGGCACCCACCTCTACGAGCACGAGGATGTCCGGAAAGGGTTCCATCCCGAATGGGGGAGTTATATTTTTAATTTCGGCAGGAATGAGATCCGCAATTTTCTGATCGGCAATGCCCTTTTCTGGATGGATAAATATCACATCGACGGCATGAGGGTCGACGCAGTGGCCTCGATGCTCTATCTCGATTATGCGCGGCAGAACGGCGAGTGGATACCCAATCAGTACGGCGGCAACGGCAACCTTGAAGCGGTAAGTTTTCTGAAGCGGCTGAACGAGGTCGTGTACGGCACGCACCCCGACGTCCAGATGATAGCCGAAGAGTCGACTGCCTGGCCCATGGTCTCGAGGCCTGTCCATATGGGCGGGCTGGGATTCGGCCTTAAATGGAACATGGGCTGGATGCACGATATGCTCGAGTATATCACCAAGGAGCCGATCCACCGGCCGCACCATCATAATTCCCTGACCTTCAGCATGTGGTACGCCTTCACCGAAAATTTTATTCTTCCCCTGTCGCACGATGAAGTCGTGCACGGCAAGGGGTCGCTTATCCGCAAGATGCCGGGCGACGAGTGGCAGAAATTCGCCAACCTCAGGCTTTTCTTCGGGTATATGTTTACGCATCCGGGGAAAAAGATCCTTTTTATGGGCGGTGAATTCGGCCAGTGGAACGAGTGGTACCAGGAAGTCAGCCTTGACTGGCACCTTTTGGAATACGCGCCGCACCGGACACTAAAACAATGGGTGAAAGACCTCCATCATTTTTACCGCAGCCGGCCGGCGCTTTTCAAGTTCGATTTCGAGCCGCAGGGGTTTGATTGGATGGATTTCGGCGACTGGCAGGAGAGCGTCATAGCATTTATCCGTAAAACAAAATCGGCCGATGATACGGTCCTTGTCGTCTGTAATTTTACACCGGTCCCCCGTGAACGGTACCGGATACCGCTCACCATGGACGGCCTCTGGCGCGAGACGCTCAACAGCGACGATAAAAAATACGGCGGTAGCGGGGTCGTGAACCCGGGGGAGCTTAAGGCAAAAGACGAGCCGCATCACGGGAAAAAATATTCTCTCTCGCTAACCTTGCCGCCGCTTGGTATAATAATACTGGAAAAAATAAAAGAGGAACCGAACGAAGGGACAGGGGCTCTCGATGCTCAAAAAACGCGGTAGCGGGATACTGCTCCACATAACGTCGTTGCCGTCGATACACGGTATCGGCGATTTAGGGCCGGCGGCGTACCGTTTCGCCGATTTCCTGGCGGCGTCAAAACAGAGTTACTGGCAGGTCCTGCCGCTTAATCCGACAAATCCGGCCTGCGGCAATTCCCCTTATAGCAGCACATCGGCATTCGCAGGCAACCCGCTTTTGATCAGCCCGGAGCTTTTAGCGGCCCAGGGGCTGCTGACGGACAAGGATATGCCGCCGGTGCCGGACTTCCCCGGCAATCGCTGCGATTTCGATAGCGTGATCGCCTATAAAGGGAAATTGTTCCAGGCCGCCTTTAAACATTTTAAAGAGCAAACGGTATTAAAAGAAGAATATAAGGCGTTCTGTACCGCGCATGCGGACTGGCTGAACGGTTTTGCCGTGTTCCAGGTCCTGAGGGACCATTTTAAAGGCGAGATGTGGGGCAACTGGAAAAAGAAATTCAGAAATAAAGAAGCCAAGGATATTTCGGAAATAAAAAAGGACGCCAGGGATGAGATCGAATTTGTAAAGTTCCTGCAGTTCGTCTTTTTTAAACAGTGGTTTGCCTTAAAAAGATATTGTAATGACCGGGGGATTAATATTATAGGCGACATACCTATTTATGTAAGCTATGACTCGGCAGACGTCTGGGCGCATGAGAGCCTGTTCAAGCTTGATACGAAGAAAGAGCCTGAATTCATGGCAGGAGTTCCTCCTGATTATTTCAGCGCAACGGGCCAGCTTTGGGGGAACCCGGTATATAACTGGGAGGCGGTAAAGGCTACGGGATTTAAATGGTGGATCAGGCGCATGGAGCATAATCTGGCATTGTTCGATATAGTGCGGATCGATCATTTCCGGGGCCTGGTCGCATACTGGGAAGTGCCGAAAGGGGAAACTACCGCGGTCAACGGGAAGTGGGTCGAGGCGCCTGTACATGATTTCTTTAACGCCCTTCTTGAGCATTTTCACCATAAACTGCCGGTTATCGCGGAAGATCTGGGTATTATCACCGAAGATGTGAAGAAGGTACAGCAGCATTTTAAATTTCCGGGCATGAAGATCCTGGTGTTTGCCTTTGGCGAAGATAACCCGTTCCATCCCTATCTGCCGCATAGTTACGATAAGAACTGGGTGGTATATACAGGTACGCATGATAACAATACGGTACGTGGCTGGTTTGACAAAGAAGCTTCCCCGGATGAAAAAAGAAGGCTTTTCCGCTATTTCGGCAGGGAATTGACCGCTGATCAGATCAACTGGGACCTTATCAGATTAGCGCTTATGTCTGTTGCCGATCTGACTGTTTTTCCGCTTCAAGACATCATAGGGCTGGGTATTGAAGGCAGAATGAATACCCCATCGGTTCCTACAGGCAATTGGTCCTGGCGGTTTAAGCAGGACCAGGTAACTCAACAGATAACTGACCGTCTCGCTGAAATGACATGGGTATACGGCAGGATCTAACTTTTTATAAAGTTAATGTACACATAACCCACCTTTTTATACTTCCATTTATTAACGGATAACGGTTGTCATTCTGAGCGAAGTGAAGAATCTAATATTAGATTCTTCGTTCCTTCGGGAAGGCTTCGCTCCCGCCCTGAGTTTAACGAAGGGCTCCTTAGAATGACAGGGGGAAAAATTTTCAAAAAAAAGCGCTTGACAAAGTTAACAATATGTGTCAAAATTGTATTCCCGATTTTTCGTGAAAAAAGCGGGAAAGAGAATTCCGGTACAGAAGGAGAATAATAAAGAATGTTAGGACAGACACTAAAAGAGCTCCGCGAAGCACGAAAACTTACCCAAGATGACCTTGCCAAGAAATTAGGTGTATCCCGCCAGGCTGTATGCATGTGGGAAGCCGATAAACGCGAACTTCGGGCTTCCATGATCAATAAAATAGCAGATGCATTAAGTGTGTCCGTGGCTGAACTGGTCAAGCCGCGGGAGATCAACGTAAGCGTACTAAAAAAGGAGGAGATTATGGCTGGAAAAGGGAAAATGTTCAAAGGAACGTCGTTAAGCAGCAGCAGTTGTTGCTCATCGGGCATCGAGAAGTGCGTAGACTTCGAACTCATGGCTCCGGAAGCGAAGAAGGTCAGCCTGACCGGCAGCTTCAACTCATGGGCCAAGACCGGCATCGAGATGGCGAAATCAAAGGCCGGCCTCTGGAAGACCACGGTCAATCTGAAACCCGGGAAATATGAGTATAAATTTATCGTGGACGGCCAGTGGTGGAACGACCCGAAAAATAACTACAAAGTGACCAATGCTTTCGGTTCACAGAACTCAGTAAAGGAAGTAACGCTCTAACGTGCGGATAGGGTTATTGTCATGGGAATCCGCCCACTCCATTTATGTGGGCGGCGTGGCTATTCATGTCACTGAACTTGCGTGCGCCCTCGAACGCAAGGGGCATGAAGTGCACGTATTTACCCGTATGGCCCATGCAGGTCACGCCCAATATGAGTGTATCCATGGGGTACACTATCACCGTTGCCCGTTTGCCACCAGTTCCGACTTTGTCGAAGAGATTAACAACATGTGCAGGTCGTTTGTCCATGCCCTCTTTGAAACGGAGAATTACATCGGGGGTTTTGATATCGTCCATGCCCACGACTGGCTTGTAGCAAATGCGATGTCCTGGATCAAACAGGGGCGCGGCAGGCGTTCGATCCTCACGGTCCATTCGACAGAATACGGCAGGTGCGGCAACAATTTCTATGGAGGAAATTCGGGCCGTATCCGGCATATCGAATGGTCAGGGACCTACGCGGCAGACCAGATCATAGCGGTCTCGCGCGCGCTTAAGAGCGAAGTCCAGTGGATGTACAGCGTGCCTGATGCGAAAGTGCATGCTATCTACAACGGCATCAATTACCGCAATTTTGACGGTTGGGTCGATGCCGGGGCCGTAAAACAGAACTATGGTATCGGTCCCCTGGACCCCATGGTGCTTTTTGTCGGCAGGATGGTATACCAGAAAGGCCCCGATCTTCTTGTCGAGGCGATACCGCATGTCCTTAAATTTTATCCTAATACAAAATTTGTCTTTGCGGGGGAAGGCGGTATGCGCGCAAGTGTCGAAGAAAAGGCGCGCCACATGGGGCTTGGCCACGCGACACGGTTTGTTGGGCACCATAGCGGATGGAAACTGGTGGACCTGTACAAGGCCTCGGACTGCGTGTGCGTGCCCAGCCGGAACGAGCCGTTCGGGATCGTCATCCTTGAGGCATGGAGCGCAGGCAAGCCTGTCATCGCAAGCGTGAACGGAGGCCCCTCTGAGATCGTGTGGCATGACGTCAACGGTTTTAAGATATTTGCGAACCCTGATTCAGTCGCATGGGGTATCGGCACGCTCTTTTCGGATTTTGACCATGCGCGCTGGATGGGACGTAACGGCCGTGTTGCCGTTGAATCGGTATTTTCGTGGGATACAATCGCAGATGAAGTCTTATCCGTCTATGGGAATTAAGAGGGTTATAGACAAGGGGTGCGACCTTGGCTCGTCGAGACGTAACGGTATCGAAAAAAACGAAGGAAACATCTCAACAACCGGCGCCCGTAACAGAAGTACGGAAAACCCCGCGTGTAGCGACTCACGGCCCCTCTGAATACGACCGGATACGGCATCCCGAACCCTCTCAAGAAACTGCGCCTGAACAATCTCAGCCAAAGAGATCGGCTCACTTTGAACGAAATGAACGCCGCGAGCAGCGAGAGCGACACGAGCAACGCGAGCAACGCGAGCAACGCGAGCATCACGAACCCCGCGCAGAGCGGCCGGCATTTGTCGAAAACTATCAATTACCCCAAAATTATAATTCAACTCAGGTTGTCTTACTTCCGCGTGATCCGCACTGGGTCCATGCCTACTGGAATGTGGCTGCCAATACCATCGACGAGATACGCCAGGCGTATGGCAGCGGATTTGATAAGTCAATGTTTACCCTCCGCCTCTATGATATAACCGCCATCGATTTTAACGGCCAGAACGCGAACCGTGTGATAGATATACCGGTGGGCGGAGACGCCAGGAACTGGTATCTTAATATGTGGTGCGATAACGTTACCTACTGCGCCGATTTCGGCATTCGCACGCATGACGCCGATTTTGTGCCTATAGCCCGTTCGAACATCGTTGCCACGCCGCGTTTGGGGTACTCCGACCGTTCCGATATGATCTGGATGGAAGTCAAGGATGCAAGGGTCGGCAGGCCTTTTATACTTTTAGACAGGGAAAAACTCGCGCTTCTTTCGCGAAAACGGAAACTTCGCGAAGGGGCCCAGACGCCGCGATACCGGCGGAAACGCCTTGAACTGACCGAAGACGATATCAGGGCATATTACTCGCGTCTTTTTCCACGCCTTCGCAGGATCATGGCTGCGCGTTTGCGACAGGGGCGTTACGGCATCGATCGCAGGAAATGGAAATTTTACCTTAAAAGCGGCCTCCTTCTGGAAGACCTTCTTTTAAGCGGATTGTCGTACGACGAAGCCATGCGCCGTATCCGCCTGGGCGCCTCGGAAGAGATGGCCCAGAAACAGGGCGGGAGCGAGTCCGTGACAAGCCGGGGCGGGGCAAGCGAACGGGAATCGAAAAGGCGGCAATTTTTCTTTGAGCTCTGGACGGAACTTATTGTGTACGGACGGACAGAACCGGATGCGCGCGTATGGCACGGCGGTAAAGAGGTCAAGCTGCGAGCAGACGGGACATTCAGTCTGCGTTTTGCCCTCCCCGAATCGACGGCTATCCCGCTGGATTTTCTCGCCCAATCGAACGATACGGTCGAGTCCCGCAGGATCGCGACGGCAGCGGACAGGACAGGGACGGCGTACAGTTAAGAACTCCCCCGTTCCCCCTCTTTAATAAAGAGGGGGAACGGGGGAGTTGGATTTAAGGGTGAATATGAGTTCTATGAACGACTATAAGGGTTACCTCTGCCTGATGCTCCACGCGCATCTGCCGTTCGTGCGGCATCCCGAAGAGGAAAATTTCCTGGAAGAGAACTGGCTTTATGAGGCCATTACCGAGACCTATATCCCGCTCATCGATATTTTCGATCGCCTGGTCGCGGATGGCATCCATTTTCGTATCACCATGTCTATGACGCCGCCTCTGGTGTCGATGCTCAGGGACCCCCTGTTACAGGAACGGTATATCCGGCATATCGATAAACTGATCGAGCTTTCGGAAAAAGAAATGGAACGTACCGGCTATGATAAATGCTTCCATGGACTTGCCCTCATGTATAACCGCCGTTTCCGCGAAGCACGGGAGACGTTTTGCGAAAAATATAATAACGACCTGGTCGCCGCGTTCAGGAAATTCCAGGACCTCGGGGTCCTGGAGATCATAGGGTCATGCGCCACGCACGGTTTCCTGCCCAACCTCCAGGTAAATCCTTCGAGTGTGCGGGCGCAGGTCAGGATCGGCGTCGACCATTATACCAAAAATTTCGGCCGGCCGCCGCGAGGCTTCTGGCTGCCGGAATGCGGCTATTATCCCGGGGTGGACAAGGTCCTCCGCGAGGCAGGCATCCGGTTCTTTTTCGTCGATTCGCACGCGATACTTAACGCGGATCCGCGGCCACGCTACAGCGTCTATGCCCCGCTCTATACGCCGTCGGGCGTGGCGGCGTTCGGCCGCGACTGGGAATCGTCAAAACAGGTCTGGAGTTCGAAGGAAGGATATCCCGGCGACCCCGATTACCGCGAATATTACCGCGACATCGGCCATGAACTTGAATATGAATATATAAAACCGTACATCCACCCCGAGGGGTTCAGGATCAATACGGGCATTAAATACTGGAGGATAACCGGTACGACCGAATATAAAGAGGCCTACAACCCCGATTGGGCGCGCGAAAAGGCTGCCAGCCATGCCGGAAATTTTATGTTCAACCGCGAAAAGCAGATAGAGCACTTGTCCGCGCACATGGACCGTAAACCGGTCATCGTGGCGCCGTATGATGCCGAGCT
>JAQURW010000170.1 GCA_028715425.1 Candidatus Omnitrophota bacterium | reverse complement strand
GGCTATTATCCATCGAGATAGATATATCTTTTAACAAGTTGTGTATTACTGTTGCCCTGATATCAGAGTCTCGCGGTCTTGAGTTGCTTTTTCCCGATAAATTTGCGCTGAATCCGCGGTTTGCGTAGGAACTCTGAAATCCAGCACGTCCCTTCTGTTGCCCGTATCCACTCTCGGCTGCGACGGCGCGGCCGGTTTTTTATATGCGCCGCACGGTGAAGATACCGCGGCAAATGCGAACGATGCAGATGCCATTACCGCTATGACCGCCAATATGATCTTTCTCATCTTAATCCTCCTTTTATTTTTACCTGACGCTTATAACCGCTTCCGGATTCTCGTGGATCTTTGCCTCATAATAAGCATAGGAAACGCTGCACGGCGTCCCTTGCCCGTCGTCGACTTTCAGTATGCCTTTATACCTTCCGGTCTTCGAATACACGTGAGTAGCCTTGACGCCTGTCGCTGTCGTCCCGTCTCCGAAATCCCATGAGTAGCTCAGGCTGTCGCCGTCGGCATCGGATGAAGGCGTCGCGTCAAACGTTGTGGTAACTCCGACACAGCAGGCATCCGGCGGAACTATAGCCGCCACGGGCTTGGTATTGACTTTAATGGTTATGCTGGCCTGGTCTGTCGAGCAGGGAGTGCCCTTGCCGTCATCTACCATTACTTTAACCGTATATGTGCCGCCCTTCTCGTATATACGGCATTCCTGGGGCCCGCCGTCAAAGAGCTCTCCGTCCCCGAAATCCCATGTATATTTCAGCCTGTCGCCATCGGGGTCTTTAGAACCGGATGCGTCAAAAACAACCCTGTCTCCCACGCATATTGCGTCGGCCTTCTCGAGCGCCGCCACCGGAGAAGAGTTAACATCCACTCTGACGCTCGACACGGACTTGCACTGGCCGTTATCGACCGTGAGAGTCGCGTAATGTTTACCGCCCGTTGCGTACGCATGCGAAGCCCTTACGCCGGACGCGGTCGTGCCGTCTCCGAAGTCCCATGTGTAGTTAACATTGCCGCTGTCCTCTACTACCGACGCGGAACCGTCAAAGCTCAGATTATTACCCACGCATGCGGCCATATCTTTGCCGGCATTGGCCAGCGGGGCTTTCGATAATATAACCGTTATGCCGTTTGAGTCGCTTGAACATGCGGTGCCTGAACCGTCATCTACTATTAAGGTAGCTTTATAGGTACCGGCTCTCTCATACGTATGAGAAGCCCTCGCTCCTGTCGCGGTCGCGCCGTCGCCGAAGTTCCATGTATAGGTAAGGGCGTCTCCGTCGGCATCGCTGCCGGAACCGTTAAACGTTACGGTGTACGGCGTACCGGGCCTGAGGCACGTCATATTGATATCTCTCCCGGCATGCGCGACCGGAGGAGTATTTACTTTCACGTCGAGGTATGCGCATCCACCGCTGCATTCGGTCCCCTGGTTGTCATCCACGAGCAGTTGCACTTTATACCTGCCGCCCTTTTCGTATTTCTTTGCCACTCTTACGCCTTCGGCCGATGTGCCGTCGCCGAATGTCCAATTATATGTAAGATTACCCGATGCGCTCGTCGTAGCGCCGGCGTCGAACGTGACTTCGCTTCCCGCGCATATCGAATCCGGACCGTTAAAAACCGCGACCGGCGGGGTGTTAACTTTTACTACCTGGGTGGTAATGCCCCTGTCGCAGGGCAGTCCCGACTGATCCGTTACGGTAAGTTTTACCGTATACTCACCGGCTTTCTCATAGTGGTGGGTCACCACAGGCTTGTCGCTCGTAGTGCCATCGCCGAAGTCCCAAAGGTAATTAAGTTTTTGACCTCCCATAGCGCTGGACCTCGTGCCGTCAAAAGTATAATCATTGCACTTGCCGCCTCCTGCATCGGCATAGCCATACAGCATAAGCATTGCTAATGCTGCCGCAGCTATACATACAGATAGCTTTTTCATACAGCCTTCTTTTCGTTATTGTTTGTATTTGGAAATGTAAATGTCATTGCATTTGCATATATTCGCGCTGCGGCTTTGACTTTCATTGATTTTTTACTCCATTGTAAAAAATCATACGCCGGTTTCAAGGAGAACTTCTGCGCTACTATATTTATTTCGTCAATATTATCTAACTTTTTAAATTTGGTGTCAAGTTTAAAATAGAAAATTTTATTTTTCTATTTTACGACCTCGGCCCTTATCTCGAATACGATTATACCTGTCTTTTCCGAATCGGTATGCACATAAGTATATCGTGTCCGGTCGCCCGGGTACCCTTTCGTATTGAACTCTACGTATATAGGTACTTTCTTTCCCGGAAGGACCGTATCTTTCTCGACGGTAGATACCGTGCAGGAGCAGGAAGTGTTTATCTGCTTTATCCTGAAAGGATCCTTCGTGTCATTCTCTATAAAAAATTTGTGTTTTATTACCGCTCCTTCCTTAACTCTGCCAAAATCCCAATAGGACTTATCGTTCTGGCGTTTTGGCTTCGGCGCGGAAGAAATTATTTTAGTTTTCGAGCCGGAACTTATTTTCCTAACAGGTGGATCCTCTTCCGCAAATACAAGGCTTGCGCCAAGCGCAAGGAATATGATCGCGAGGGCTATTTTTATAATAAAAAAATACTTTTTGAAGATGGCCGAAAATCCCTGCGAAGAAACTCCCGCAAGCGCCAATAAGAATATGGCGACCAGCGGGATTATGAACATCATATTATAGGTAAGAAGATAAAGAAGGGCCTGCAGCTTGTATTGCGTAGCCTTAAGGACAAATATTATCGTTGGGACATACAACTGCCCGGTACATACCGACTCCAGGACGGATATCGAGAAACCTATTGCCAGGGATGCAAAAAATATCTTGAGCGTTCCTTTATTTTGCCGGGCCCTGTATTCGTCGCCGACCATCTTATGTATTTTGTTTTTGACGCCATTCGGCAATTTAAGTATCGAGTCTTCCGGCCGTTTAGTCTTAAGGAATATGAAGGCGTCATAAAACGATATGGCCCCCAAGGCCATACTCAAGGCCCCGACTATGATATTTATCGTACCGACGGCGGCGCGATAACCTTTAACCGCATACAACGGCCCGAATAATCCTATGCCTATGCCCAGGTACGTAAAGAACGACGCCATGATAAACGCGCAGCCCGATAAAACGATGGTTTTCCTGTTATATCTTTGCAATGACAAAAAAGATATGAAAAATACTATAACGGTGAAAGAGCACGGGTTTATTCCGTCCACAAATCCTGCCAGCATCACGGCGGGAAGCGTAAACGTTTTGAAATATTCTAAAGGATCGGCCTTACCGGATACGGCCGGCGCCGATATTGCGGTCTTTATGGATGATTTTATGAACGAGACTATCTTGCCATGGTCGTCGTCATTTTTCAGATCGCGTTTATCTATGAAATTACCGTTGAGGAAAAGCACCGGAAATTCCGCTTTTTCATCTTTTGAATATTTTTTCTTAGGTTCAAAAAGCGCTTTGTAATTTTCAATATCGCCTATATCCTTATATACAATACCGATCTCATCCTTAAAACGCTCTCCGACAAGCGGCATTACCTCGTCTTTTATGCGCATACATTTATCGCAGCTTGTCGAATAGAAATATACGAGGTCCTGCTTCCCGATTTTTTCGGCGCTGTCGGCGGGCAGCGGGAATAGTATTAAGAAGGCCAGTGTTATTAATATTTTTTTCATAGCAAAGACGCTGCTTTTTTAAAAAAAGCCCGCCCGATATTCGAGCGGGCTTTTTTTATTCGGTGAATACCTTTTAGAACGCCCAATTGGCTAGAACCATGAACTCCATCGGCTCTTTGTCGCCGTTATAGTTGGCGAGGCCTATCTGGAGGCCGTCGAGAGACTTCGTGTAGTTGACGATCCCCAGCTGGAACCCGTGCATCTGGCCGGCGTAATTGACAAAACCTCCCTGGAAACCCTCCATCGACCCTTCATTATAATTCACTACGCCCAGCTCTCCGCCGATAGACCGGCCTTTCGAGATATTTACAACACCGGCTTGTACGCCGTGCATAAATCCCTGGGTCCAGTTCACAAGGCCCCACTGCAAGCCGGTGAGATCGCCTTCCGTAACGTTGACCATGCCGTATTGCAGGCCGACAAAACGTTTTCCGGCATGATTGACGATACCCAACTGCCCGCCATACGCAGCCCCTTCGACCCAGTTCCCGAGGCCGATCTCGACGCCATTTACATCGCCGGTAGCCCTGTTCACGCCCAGCCAGACTAAACTCAATCCGGTCACATCTTTATTGACCGGGTAAAACAAGCTCAGGCGGACGCCTTTAATGGACTCTTCCTCCGGGACCATCTGGACCGGATTGAACACCGCCAGTTGTACTGGCTTGGCCTCTTCGGCCCGTACGAATTGCGGCATTGCAATCAAACTCAACAAAACTAAAATCAAGATCTTCTTCGCCATACATTCCCCCTTTCTTTTTTGCAAATCTTTCCTGATAATACTGGCGGACGCGAATGCAACCAATTCGAACCGCGCTCGCCGTTTAAAAGAGACGTTTTGCAGACGTCCTATTTCAGGTCATCTATAAGATCTTCGATGCTGTGGAAATCATTTCCGGAAATGACTCCGGCGCGCGACATCCGTATAATACCTGTCTTATCGATAATGAGAAAATTGCTTTCGTCGGCCTTCATGCCGTAATCCCTCTCCATCAAGCCTTCCCAATCCCCATAAATGGTAATACCTTCTTTCTTTGAATGCTCGCGTAAATTCCGCCGCCAGATAGTCGGCATGAATGTCGAACAGCGAATGATCGCAACTTTTATTATCTCATCTTGTTCGGCACGCGGCATCTTTGCATAAAGGGTGTTCAGGAATTCTTTAAGGAGCCTGTTTCGTTCTACCGTATCTTTTGTTTCATAAAAGACCACTGCAATCTTACTTTTGATCATATCGGAGGTAAGGACTTCGTTGCTACCCGATGTCACCCGAAAATACGGCGCTTTTTCTCCTGCGGATGCGCCTATAGCTGGCCGTACACATACAATGATGCATAGTACTCCTACCATGAGTATATTAGATATTCTTGCCAAGATCATAGGCCTTCTTTAATAATCTGTCATGGACTTTAATATCAAAGTCTATAGCGCCGGAGGCGACGAGAGTTTTTATCTTCACGCGCATGTAGCTAAAGAACGCTTTCATTGCCCTGACGCTTCCGGTTGAGATACCCAGAAGATAAGAAAAGGGAAACGGCGCGCCGCAGCTTGTTATCAGGATCACTTTACGCGGTTTTTCAAAATGATA
>JAQURW010000169.1 GCA_028715425.1 Candidatus Omnitrophota bacterium | reverse complement strand
TCATATCTAAAAAATAATATTTGACGATCAACGGCTGTGTCGAAAAATTAAATATCATCGCGTGAAACATGTCCAGTGTCTGTTGTACCGATGATGCCCTGAATATCAGCCAGCCCAGGCATATCAGATGAAAGAAAAATATGACGTTGATGCCGGACCATATCTTCCGGGCCGCAGGCCCCGAAGAAAAAAAAGACCTTTGGGCAGAAGGCTGAAAAAGCCGGTACAATATAAGAAGCAGCCCCTGATATGCCCCCCAGATAACAAAGGTCCATGACGCCCCATGCCACAATCCCCCTAATACCATGGTCACGGCAAGATTGCGGTAGGTGATACATGTCCCCCGCCTATTGCCGCCCATCGATATATACAGGTAATCCCGCAGGAAGGCCGACAGGCTTATATGCCAGCGCTGCCAGAATTCACGCGGGCCGGCCGAGAAATACGGCACATTAAAATTTATCATGATATCGAACCCCATGCATTTACCGAGCCCTCGCGCCATATTTGAATACCCTGCGAAATCGCAATATATCTGGAACGCAAAGGCATAGACGGCCAATAAAACCTGGGCGCCGGCATAAGGCGGCCCGACGCTGAAAAAAGGGTCGACAAGCTTTGCCAGATTATCGGCTATAAAGACCTTCTGGAACAATCCCCAAAAGAACAGATGGCAGCCTTCAAAGAATTTATCCGCGTTCACGTTCCGTTCGTTCTGGATCTGCGGCAGAAGGTCTTTGGCCTTCATGATAGGGCCCGCCACAAGGTGCGGAAAAAACGTTACAAAAAGAGCATAATCGGCATACCGCGTCGTGGGAGCCATGACCCTCCGGTAAACATCGAAGACATAGGTAATCGCCTCAAAGGTATAGAACGATATGCCTACCGGGAGTATGATATTGAGGAGCATCGGAGAGGCCGTTATGCCGAAATGAGCGAGTAAAACCTGGGCATTAGCGGCGAAGAAATTAAAATATTTGAAAAATCCTAAAAAGGCCAGATTGATACTTATGCTTATGCCTAAAAATATCCTTCGTGTTCGTTCGTCGTCCGATCTATGGATCTTAAGGGCGCAGATATAGTCGACGGTTATCGACGTGAACATCAGGAACAGGAACCGCCAGTCCCAGGCCCCATAAAATACGCAACTTGCCGCAAGCAGCATCCTGTTCTGCCATCGATGCGGCAGGACAAGGTACAGCGCGTATACGATGATAAAAAAGACTAGGAAATGCAGTGAATTAAACAACATAATAACAATGAAGGCCTTACTGCATATTTTGCATGTTTTGAATGTAGCGGCCGACCTCTCCCATGACCGCCATCCCTGCAGCTTCTTTGAGTTTCGGGCCCATACTTACCGAAGGCCCCTTGAGCGGCCCGCTTACCACAAAGTCAAATATGATCTCGCCCTGATTTGAAGTAAGGTACGGAATGAGTTTATTGACCGAGGTCCTGAGGAACTCCGAATCCTGTTTGGCCGGGTTTACGCTCACCCTCACGGAATGGAAATAGATCGTTGTCAATGAATCGACGGCAGTGCTGTTGATATTCGCCTTCATATCAGCATCGAAGATGCCCTTCGTAAATATGAACGGCGTGTAGATGTCCAGATAAGGTTTTATATGCGTAATGTCGATGTTACTCGCGCTCATCCCGAATGTCGCCTCACAGAACGGCTGATAGACCTTCAGGTCGGCGTTGATCCTGACCAGTCCCGGGACATAAGGCCGGTTGTAGATGTTAAAACTTGAAACGATATGGACTTGCACGTATCCGCTCTGGTTCCCGATATCGGGGTCTGCCGTTATTTCCAAGGCGACATCTTCGCCCATAACGAGAAACGGTTCCACAGATACCATGCGGTCCCAAAACCGTACCACAGAGTTCTTTATCGATATCTTTCGCACAGCGCGCATAAGATCGTAGAAGCCGGACCGTTCTTCTGTCGTTTGACTGTCCATGGCGGCGCTATTCCGCTCCGGAACGACATACATAAGGCGGATCTTCCCGTCGGGTCTTCTCTCTATGTTCAGCGAAGCCCTGTCGATGACGATCTCGTCGATCGCGATCTTCTTTTGTTTTTCCAGGGCGGCCTTGTTCAGCCTTACCGTAAATGTCTCGGCGTTGAACATATTCGGTTCAAGGCCGATCTCGTTCGCAATGGTAAGCCCTTTAAAACGCACGGCGCTCTTGCCGATATCCAGGGATACTGTTTTGAATTTTATGCCTGAGCCAAGGATGTCGCTCAGGGCGCGTTCGATCATGCCTTTTCCGAACGTCGACATATAGGCAAATATGCCGGCAACGGTCAATGCGCCAATGATGGCGATTACCAGGAGAAATTGGATAAGCGGGCTTACGATCTTCATAATCGCGGCAGTAACCTATTCCGTATCTATTTCTTTTGTATATTTTTTTGCGCTTTTGACCCGACCCCGCCGAATGGTGATGTATACACAGGGCCGTATCCTTTTTTACCGTTCGGGAGCGGGAATGTGATTGTTTCGTAGATACCCGCGGCCAGCCTGCTAAAGGTGCCCGCGATAGAAGATGTCGTCGCCTTCGTAAGACTCATTGCTTCGCCGTTTTTGTCTTCGGCATTGACCCGGCCAAAGAGCATGCCCATCTCCCCCGGCGCGCTGAGTATATTGACGATCCCTCTCCCGAGTTTTGTCACCGCGTTATCGCCGCAAAAACCTTCCGGCGCCATTCCCAGCAGTAACGACATTATGCAAACACCTGTAATAAATCTTTTCATAAGTACTCCCTTCGGGACTGCCGACGTTAATATATATAATACCACATTTCCTTATAGCTCATTATTGTAGTCGATATGGCGCGGAATTGGAAGGAATATCTGCAAAGTGATGTTAGGGACGGGTCTGGGTTCGCGCGGAGAACCGTCCCCTAACCTACAATACCCGGTCAGGAAGAGATCGTTGTCTGCACTCCGAAAGTATCCAGATAATTCAAACTGTCCGTCTGTTCTCTGGAATATATGAGCGAGAAGCAAAAGGATGTGTTTATCCGCAGATCAAAACCAAGCGTTGTTTTCCAGATAGAGGAGTCGTGTCTTGACAGCTCAAAACAGTAGCTGTTGGCATCAAAAACGTACCGCATATTCACGTCCGACCTGTAATTAACGTTGATGCCGTATTCGAATTTTCCGTAAGGCCGGAATAACATGTGCCCGCTCTTGATCGTATAATCGGTATCCACGCCGAAGAACAAGGTCGTTGTATCGAGTTTTTGCCGGTCAAAAGACAAAGCCAGATCGCCGCCGTTTTCCGAAAACCCGTCCAACTCCGTATGAGCGACCTCCACCCTGCCGTACGGCGCGAAAGGCAATTCCCAAAGATAAAACGGTTTATTTCGTAGCGCTACCGATACAAAAAACTGATTGGCGTCGCGTGATCCATTCAGGGACTGACCGCTGTCGACCCGGTCGATAGTCATCGGTATATACCCATATCCGAGCGCCGCTTCAACGGTCTGTGGAGTACGCAACTGGAAAGCAGTGTATCCCGTAACGCCGTAATTGTCGGATTTTACACCGCTGCCATCCGATCCGACATCCGTATTGCTTTGCCCGAAACCAAAGGAACAACCCAAAAACCCGTTTTCACCGATGGGCCGGTCTATTCCGATAAAAACGCCGTAACCGCTCAAGTCTTGCCCAGAGCCGCTGTCCGTGCCTTTGATCCTGCCTATGGCCAGATCCCCCTCTGTCCACAAAGACCATCCGCCAAGAGGAGAGATCTTGACCGGGCTAATATCCATTTCTTCCATCGCAAGTTGCTTCAAACTATTGACCTGAGAAAGCGTCTCATCGACCACAATGGATTTGGCGTCGCTGACTGCCGGCCTGGCTCCCAAAAAATATTTCTGAAAAAGGCTTACGAAATTAGACATGAAAAAATCGCTTTCCCCACGGGAAAAATTTCCCGCCAAACCGTTAATGATCTGATTATCAGACTTAAGGCACGCCCCGTAAGAAGTTTTATCGGGGTTGTCCTTATTTCTTTTCAACCAATCAAATCGCCGGGCGATCATGCCCAGATTTGATCTTGCCCAACGTTCCGCTATGCCGGACCAGGCTTCGATATTGCCGACAACGTCCTTTTTAGCGCGGGGATCGGTGTATTTGTCGCTGTTAGCGCCAGAAAGGCTGCTACCCGTAGTCATGGTCACGCTCGTCGCGGCGATAACGTTGTTATAATTATCTTCTACCGTGGCGCCGATGGAAACGTAAATGATCTGATCGGCCGAAAAATCGCTGGTAGGATCTATCGTAATGACCTTCTTATCACTGTCGATCGTCGCGGTGAAAGGAATATCCGTGCCGCTGGCATTCGTGTTTTTGAGCGTTATCAGACTGCCTACGCTGGAGTCCGTAATAGACGAGTCGTCCAGGTTTCTCACCTCTTCGTTAAAGGTAATGGTGATGTTGGTATTTACCGCTATGCTAGTCGTTTTATCGGCGGGATCGATCGTCACGGTCGGCGCGGTGGTGTCGCTAGCGACTTCGTCGGATGTTCCTTGGATCGCGACGGTAAAGCCGTGCCAGTTCTCATTACCGCTGGTCCATGAGAGAGAATTGAACGATCCCGAAAAAAGAAGGGTGCCATGCGGCTCTCCGGTACCGCTAACCACGTAAGGATAGGCTCCGCTACCGTATGTTTTGGTCGCGGTCCCCTCCCCCCAATACCCCTGGACCTTGCCGACGTCCGGGTGGCCATAACTTAGAACCGTAAAATTGCGATCAAAGCTGAAAGCAGTGCCGTTCAAGCTTACAAAGGCCAGCGCTAAGTTAGAGACATTTTTGCTAAATGACAGATTATTGGTTCCTGTGTAAGCCAGCCGGATGATAGTGACATTATCAGGCCTGTTTTCTACGGTTGGGCTCGTGTAGGGAGAAGTGCCATACGGCCCGTCTGTGCCGTTAGCATAATAATCGGTGCTTCCACCGGAGCCGTCGCTAAGCTGATAACCGGCAAGCCCCTGGGTATTGGTGTAGGTGACAGTGACCGTATCGCTGCCCGTGTTTATAGTACCGGTTATTTTATAGGTAGTGCCGTCAAAACTATAGGTGTTCCATTGGATCCAATGATATGTAGCGGCTTCGGCGGTATCTGTGGTGACTGTAACGGATACAAGAAAAAGGAGAAAGTACGCTGCCAGAAGTTTCAGGAAAACTTTTGCATCAAGCATACCTTCAAGGCCCTTTAGAATGATTTCGCTATCGCCAAAGATCTAATTGGCGCCTCTGCATAAAATATTGCTATATATATATA
>JAQURW010000168.1 GCA_028715425.1 Candidatus Omnitrophota bacterium | reverse complement strand
CGTTCTTCCTTAAAACACGCAATGCACATCTGGAGATGCTCTTTCATGGTATCTGCGATTTCTTCGACAGACGGCCTGGCTATCTCGACGCCTGTCTCAAGAAATGCCTTGATCTCGCGGAATATCCAGGGATTGCCTAACGCGCCTCGAGCGACAATAAGGGCATCGCAACCGGTCTCATCGAACATTTTCTTTGCCAGCTGCGCTGATAGAATATCGCCGCTGGCGATGACAGGCACCTTAACCGCTTTTTTTACCCCCCGGATAGAATCGTAATCGACGGTACCCCGGTACCCCTGCATCCGGGTCCTGCCATGGATGAAGATAGCGCTTACGCCGGCATCTTCTGCATAGCGTGCAATGTCCTGCGCCGATGATACATCATTCCAGCCGAGGCGCAGTTTCACGGTAACAAAAGGTATAGGAGAATGTTGCACGGCCAGCTTCAGGAGGTCATGCAGTTTACGCGGGTTTTGGAGGAGGGCAGCTCCTTTTCCTTTATTTACGACTTTTTTTGTCGGACATGCGGCGTTGAAATCGACCGCATCAAAATCGTAATCTTTTAATATCTCCAACGACTTACGTATATATTCGGGCTCCTCGCCCAGTATCTGTATCCCGAGCGGCTTATCATCAGGCCTTATCTGGGCCGTTCGCCGTGTGGCCTTGCTCCCGTAACAGAGCGATCTCGTGTCGATCATCTCGGTATACGCGAACTCACAGCCCAATTGACGGTTGATCATGCGAAAAGGATATGAACTCACGCCGGCAAGGGGCGCGAGGATAAGGGGGGCGGACAATGTTGTATTGCTAAATCTAAACATCAAAAGCCCTGAATAAATCGATTTAAGACATCTTTGTCAGTGCCGTTGGTCATCGGATTGCCAAACACAAAAAGCCATAATAGACAAATCCGCTCACGGCTCCCGCCGACATGAAGAGCACGTCAAGATGTATCAATAAAAGTGCCTTTGCCACAAAAAGAGGGGTCCGTTTTTTGATCAGAAATTTTAAAAACCCGGCCTGTGTGCTTATAAATAATATCTCGAGAAGCCCCGCAAGATATAAGCTGCCGAATAGCGCTGATATCCCGGCGCATGGCAACATCATTAATCCGGCCAGCTGTCGCAAAGGAGCATGGGCAAACCGCTTCTTCGACAAAACATCGGAAAGCCCCATGTACTTGACAAATAATTTCGCCCAGCAAAAAGGTATCTGAAATTCGTTTTTAAGAAGAGATGCCAGGGTGTATTTTTTCAGATGTTGAACCGTTAACCTTTTATCCAGAAAGATAACTTTTCCCGCCAGCTTATAACGTTGCCCAAGCTCCGTATCGTCGGTTTTAAATTTGTCGCTTTTAAAACACAAATACTCTGATTTTCTTACGGCCAAAATTGAACTGAACAGGAAATCGACATACGAGGGCATACGCGAAAAGGTATAATTCATATAACAATTCTTATACTGAGAGAAAAAATTCTCCCCGCATTCGGCGTCTAAAATTCCTACGACCGCGGAAGGCCCGGGGTTACGGGAAAAGTCTTCCTTGATTATGCCGAGCGTATTCCCGTTAATAACAATATCGGCATCAATAAAAAGCACTATATCTCCCCGCGCCTTTTCCATGCCCGCATTTCTCGCGGCTCCTGAGCCTTTATTTTCAGGAAGTTCGATCAAAGTGCAGGGATACCGTTTCGCGATATCGGCTGAACTATCGGTGCTTTTATCGTCCACGACTATTACTTCGGCTGCCCCTTCCCTGATATTCGCAAAGACTGCGCTTAAACAATGCCCTAATGTTTTTTCGCCGTTATAAACAGGGACAATTATAGAAATCATCGTTTCGCTTAGGTTCCTCAGTCAGACAGAGGCGGCTTTGTTAAAAGATATTTTCTCTGCTTTATCGTCACATAATTCGACCAGACCTTTTGGATCGGCGCCTGGGCATTGATAAGCTCCTTGACGGCATTGGTCTGGGACATAAGCTCATCGGCCTGATACACAATCGTTGCCTCGAGTGTTTTGGGAAGGACCGGCGACTGTTGCTCATACTCGCCGTGGTGGCTTAAGATAATATGTTTAAGCCGCACAGAAAGTTCGCCGGGAAAATCTTTAAACGCATCGATCTTGCGGGATAGTATTTCGAACCCAAGCGGGAGGTGGCCGATAAGGCCCCCCTCCAGCGTCTGGTTAAAATGCAGGGGGTCGATCTCGATGGTCTTTCCGATATCATGGATAAATGCCCCCAAAAGGCACATTGCCCGGTCCGCGTCGGGATACAGGTCGCAAACCTTATCGGCGATAACCATGACCTCATAGGTATGTTCGGCAAGCCCGCCGATGTAGGCATTATGCCAGCTTTGCGCGCCGGGCGCTGTTTTGAATTTTTCCATAAGCTCACGGTCATCTAAGAATTTTTTTATAAGGCCGGCAAGCCATTTGTCTGAAACTGTCGACAAATACCTCTCGATATTCCCTATGATCTCCTCGATGTTATCGACCGTCCGCATAAGGCGGTCCATGGTATATAACGACGGATCGGCTTTGGCGATATCGTCTATTTTGATCTGGACACTGTCCCGCCAGACTTCAACGGTGCCTTTTACAAACACGGCCTCTCCGGCAGCAGCGCGCTGATCTAACTCCTGGGCGTCTTCCCAGACACGGCCCTCGATGGACCCGCTCTTGTCCGCCAGGGTCAAACGGAGATAGGGCTTCCCTTCCTTGGTCTTTTGGATCTCTTTTTTCTTGAGAAGGAACACCGTTTCGACGCGTTCGCCGTTTTTGAGGTCTTTAATGAATTTCATATATTATTGATTACCGCCGGTTTTTGTCTTTTCAAACAACGCCTTGATCGAATCGATCGTCTTTCCGACATCGGCGTTCTGGCTATTATCCGACGCAGGCTGGGCAGCGGTATCCTTGCTGCCCCCAAGAAATTTATTGATCGCCTTAATGCCTTGTTCGGCCGCGCGCCGGGTAATATTGGAAAGATATGGCTTTAAGAGTTTAGTGAGAGAGTCTTGAAAACTGTTAAACTCCGGATGGTCGAGTGTTCCGGTAACGGCAAAATCCAGGACGATCGGATTGAGTTCATTAAGCAGGTCGCAAACCGTGGCTAACGGAATAATACCCAATGCCGCGGTTTCCCCCGGCTTGGGGGCGAACTCGGCATCTTTGAAATTCAGGGTATTCCTTGAATCGATCCCGTCATCGATAAGTGTCGTTGCGGTCTCAAGACTGATGATACCGCGATTGATCACAACCGGTAAAGAATCCTCATATATAAATCTTACCGCATTAAGGTCGACATCGCGGCAGTTGACATTGAATTCACCGCGCTGTTTACCGCCGGATAACTCATCCGAATATAACAGCTCGAACGTTCCGACCGATGCCCCATCTTTCTTAAGAGCGCTTGCTATATTGACCGCCGTGTATTTAAACCCGTTTTGAGGGTCAAACGCAACCCCGCGCATACGCAGCCTGGCATTCTCGATATCGAGCTCTTTTTTACCGGCTAAGATAATATTAACGTGAGCGTTATCCAAAACAAGGTTTTTAATTTCAAAAAGGTAACGGTCGCGGGGCGTTTTAAAGATCACCCGTCTGCCCTTGGGGATAGCGGTTACGGATTTCTCGGTTTTTTCTTTCTTTTCTGCAGCCTTGGCCTTTGCCGCGGCAGATCTTTTTTTGAGATAGTCGTAGATACGCGAAAACCAGTCTTTTTTCCCCTCTGTTTTTTTAAATAAAGTCTCCAGGCCGGGTGTTGGCCCCGCGCCTTTTTGTGTCTTGGTTATTTTCTGGAGATTAAAGCTGCCGTCAGGTTCACCCTTCAGCGTTATATCGATCCCGCGCATGGTAACCGAAGAAAAGACATATCGTTTCGATAAAAGGGCCCATAGGCTCATGCGGCAATCGGTTTCAGCCACGCCGATAATACGCTCCTCTGCGTTGTCGGGGTCGAATACCTTAAGCCCCTTGAGGCTGCAATGCAAGGTCAGCGGCCATACCTGGACCCTGTCGATAAGGACCTTGGCAGCGCTGTAGGTATTGATCTGGCTTATCATGAGTTTCGTAAGGGCCGGGCTCAAGTAAAGCCCTACCCCGTAGTTCACCCCTGTCAGGAGAACGATGATAGCAATAATGTTCCGTATCTTAAAACGTTTGATCATTTCAATTTACTCTTTATGTTGTCTACCCGGTCTGTAAGTGTCTTAAAACGCGATATTTTTTTTGCTATATCGACGGCCTTCGTATTCTTTATTTTTATATTATAATGCCGTTGTATAACGGCAGTCGCCCTCGCTGACACCATATACACGGGTATCAGGAGGAGCAACGAAAATGCCAGTCCGCCCGCAACCAAAGTATTATTAAGGTCAAGATACGCGATTACCGGAAGTCCGGTAACAAAACCCCAGAATCCGGTTAAATAATCCGCAGTGATCAAAAGATACCCGCCTATCTTTTCGGTAACACCGCTTATGCCTATTATATACAACAATTTAAACACCGGCAGGCTTAAGGCAGTTGACGTTCGATTAAGCTTGAAGACAAAGAAAAAAATGATCAAGAGCCATGCCATCGGCCCGTTAAGGGGCACGAACCCCAGGAACATGCCCAGACAAACGCCGGCGGCGATCTCTTGCGGCGTAATATTCGCCTCAAGCAACGATAAGATCGATAGCGGAATGTTTAAAAATGACAACATGATTGTTACCGGTAATTACAAAACTGGAGCGGAACGGGAAAATCGAGCGCCCTAAGATGCGTGATGACCGTCTGCAGATCGTCTTTTTTCGGGCCGGACACGCGGATCTTTTCTCCTTCGATCGTAGGTTGGACCTTAAGGTTAAGGTCCCTTATGATCTTCGCCAGTTCTTTGGCGCGTTCTTTAGGCATGCCTGTTGTTATCTCGATCTCCTGCTTAAGCATTTCTCCGAATATCTTTTGAGGGTCCTTGAAGGTCAGGGCCTTCATCGATACGCCGCGTTTTGCCATTTTTGTCGCCAGCATATCCTTAAGCTGCTGGAGCCTGAATTCGTCTTCGGTCTGAAAGGTTATCTTTTTTTCATCCCGGTTGAAATCGATGGACGATTTGCTGTTCTTGAAATCGTAACGCTGGGCCAGCTCTTTTTTAGCCTGGTTGACGGCGTTATCAACCTCCTGCATATTAACTTCGGAGACTATGTCGAAGGAAAAATTTGCGCTTGCCATGGTAGAATAATTATACCGCAATAAAGGGGAAAGCCAAGAAAAAACATTGTCCAACTCCCCCGTTCCCCCTCTTTATTAAAGAGGGGGAACGGGGGAGTTCTTTTATGTAAGCGCTTCTACCTTGACTCTCAAGATCGGAAGAGCA